>DASTVH010000369.1:0-3175 GCA_035759195.1 Candidatus Limnocylindrales bacterium | reverse complement strand
GGACGCTGCTCGGGTCGCAGCGGCCCTTGCGGGCCTCCGCGATGCCGCGTCGCGGCCGGGCTCGTCCGATGACAACCTCATGCCCCACTTCATCCGCTGCGCCGAGGCCTATGCGACCCTGGGCGAGCAGTGCGGCGTCCTCCGCGAGGTCTTCGGCGAATATCGCGAGCCGGTCGCGGTCTGACCCCGGGAGCCGGGGCCCCGCGCGACCCGCTCAGGCCGCGGTCCGCGCCGACTCCACCGGCGGCGGCTCCGCGGTCGGGTCGCCGTGGCGGGACCAGGCCCGGGCGCCGATCAGGATGGCGACGACGATGAGCGTGAGCGCACTGATCGACAGGGCCGCGACGACCTCCGACGCCCACGCGAAGATGTAGGCGACGAGCGCCACGGTGGCCGTCAGGAAGCCGAACGCACTGACGAGTGCCGGCGTCCGGCTCGGTGCCGGGACGTCCCGTGGATCGAGATACGCGGCCTTGCGCTCGACCCGGTCCCACTGGCGCCAGCGCTGGTGGCCGATTCGGTAGAGCACCAGGAATGCCAACCAGATCGCGACGTAGCCGAGCTCGGCCATCTCGAGGCCGTTGCGGTGGAAGATCGTGATTACCGTCGAAGCGATCGCCACGAGGAACAGGACCGTCGCACCGACGCCCAGGAATCGACTCGTCGTCCCCGAGCCGAGCAGCCGGACGAACGGCGGTCCGCCCAGCCCGAAGGCCAGGACCAGAGCCGTCGCGACGATGCCCGGCAGCCAGGCCTCGATGCCCGCGCCGAGGAAGCGGTCGTGGTCGGGGGCCGCGAGCAGCGGCAGGAGCGACAGGAGCAGTGCCACCGCGAGTACGGCCTCCACGGCGAAGACCACGCGGCGGAGCGTCGTGCGCTCCGGCCAGGCATGAAACGCGCCGACCGGCGCGGCCACGAGCTGCAGCACGGCGATGAGGACGATCGCCTGGAGAGTCGCCAGGCCGAGCTGGCTGGCGGCCATGTAGATGTCGAACTCCGACAGCATGGGCAGGTCGATGACGATCGCGTCGAGCTCGCGGAGCCAGTCGATCGCGTCGGCGACGAGCGGGATCCGTGGCAGTCGATCCGCGACCATCTCCCCGAGCGTCTCGAGCCGATCCGGGAACGAGAGGACGACGGCGATCACCGCCACCGGCACCGAGAGCGAGAGGTGGCGCCAGAGCGCGAGGATGGCCACTCGTTCGCGATGGCGCCGGATCCGGCCGCTGATCCGGGCCTCCGGCGCGTCGCGCGGCGGCCGGGGCAGCGGCGGCAGGGGTCGGTTGGCGGCGCGCGCCTCGAGCACGGCCGGCTCGATCGTCGCCTCGGCGGCCGCCTCCTCGGTGGCCTCGGACTCGAGCTCCTCGCGGATCTTCGTGATCTCGGCCGCGTCCGGCCGGAGGAAGCGCGACTCCTCGCCCCAGCCGCCGGGGACGTCGATCTCGCGCAGGAGCGGGATCGTGAACTCCTCGTCGTTGTCGAAGTACGTGCCGTGGTCGTCGAGCAGGCTGCGCCGGTTCCATACCCGCTTGGAGCGGATCTGGCGCGGTCGCTTCCAGCGAAACGGGCTCATCTCCGTCCACCTGACGACGCCCGCCGGCGCCGGGTCGTGGGATGCCCAGAAGTCGCGCCAACGCAGCTTCGGCTGGGCAATCGTGATGTCGCGCCGCAGCCGATCCCACATGCCGGCCCCGTTCGGCGTCAGGATGAGGGCGAGGTTCCAGCCCTCGCCGAACGTGATGAGCTTGTCGACCTGGGCCGTGGGAGCGAGGGCCGGGTCGGTCAGGGTCAGGTAGCTGACCATCGCCCCGCCGGAGTGGGCGACGACGACGACCGAATCGCAGCCCTCGTCCCGGAGCCGCCTGATCGCCTTGGCAAGCCCCGCCCGGATGTTCGCCGACTGCGCCGGGTCGAAGAGCAGGATCCGGGCGTCGCCGAACCAGCCGGTCAGGAATTCGTCGAAGGTCCGCAGCACGGCGGCGTCCCTGACGGCCTGGATCGGGATCAGGGCGACGATGCCCCGGACGAGGGTGTAGACGGTGAGGACGAGGCCGGCCAGGACGGAGACGAACGGCACGACGGCGGCCCGGGCCAGCCACAGCAGGGTGCTCTCCGGACCGCGGTTGCCGAGGATCGCGTCGACGATCTGGCCGACGCCTCCCTGCGGCCCGAGCCAGCTGGCCATCGTCGCCAGGCCGGGCGGGGCGACCTTGGCCGCCCACCAGTTCTCGGTGATGATCCAGCGGCCGGCCTCGAACGAGGGCCCGCCGTCCGGTGCCTCGAACGCCGGAATCTCGAGGGTGATCGTCGGCATGCCCGTCGCGAAGTCGATCGCCGCGGTCGAGACCGGGTCGATCGGGTTGCCGTCGGTCGGCTGGGCTGCCCAGCTCCGCCAGGCCGTGATCCCCTCGATCAGCGGCGACGACCACTGGAGGAGCGTCTCGCCCGGCTGTTGCGAGCCGATGCCGTGGACGAACACGACACCCGTCGTCGCGACCTTCGGGGTGGCTTCCGCTCGAGGCGGAGCGGCCTTCGCCGCCTCCGCCCCGGCGCGGGCCTCGGCGGCCCCGTCGACCGCGTCGGCGACCGCCTCGGCTTCCTCGCGGACGGTCTCCGCCACCGTCGAGGTCAGCTCCTGCTTCGCGAGATCGGACGGAAACGGCCCCTGGGATCGCGTCGTGATCTTCACCCGGTCAGCGTAGCGAGCGCCGTCTCGGCCGTGTCTCGGTCGCCGCGCTCGTTCGATCGCCCGTCAGGCGGCGGCGCGTACCATGCCGCCATGTATCTCGACGCGCTCTCGTTCCTCGAGGACGAACGCGACTCATGGCGCCCGTACGAGGCGCTGCTCGAGTTGTCGGATGAGGAACTGAACGTCCCGGTCGCGGGAGCCCACGGCTGGTCCGGCCGGGACCTCATGGTCCACCTCGTCGCCTGGCAGATGGTCGCCCTCGACGTGGCCAAGGAGCTCGCCGTCGCCGAGCGCTCGCCGACGAAGGAGCAGGCCGATGCCGACTGGGAAGCGCGGGGTGGGGAGGTCGTGAACGCGGAGATCGAGGCGCGCTGGGCGGGCCGGCCGCGTGCCGAGGTCCGCGACGAATTCCGGCGAGTCGCCGGCGAGCTGCGCGGCTTCCTGACGGTCGTGCCCGAGAGTCGCTGGATCAAACATTCCGATCAC
>DASTVH010000368.1:0-5178 GCA_035759195.1 Candidatus Limnocylindrales bacterium | reverse complement strand
CCCGTCGGCTGGCGGAGATGGCACGGGCCGGTGCGCTGGCGCTTCACGAGGGCGATCTCCGCGCGGTCGCGGAGCGGACCCGGGAGGCGTTCGGGCGGTCCCTGATCGGCTCGGGCCGCTGGGCGTACGCCGGCGATGGGGCAGGCCGCCAGGTCGAGTATCACGACGCGAACGACGTGCCGACCGCGCTCGCCCCGCTGTGGGGCTTCTGCCCGGCCGACGATCCTGCCTGGCAGGCGACGATGGACTGGGCGTTCTCGCCGGCGAATCCGGGCTACGTCGCGGGTGAGCGGGGCGGACTGGGGTCGAGGCATACGCCGGGCGCCTGGACGCTGGGGGACGTCCAGCAGTGGCTCGTGGCCCGCACGGTCGGCGGCGAGGAGGCCGGGCGGATGGCGCTCGAGCGGCTTCGCGCCGCGGCATTCGACGACGGGATGCTGCCGGAGGCCTACTCGGCCGGCGCGCCCGACATCCGGATTCGCCACTGGTTCGCCTGGCCGGGCGCCGCGATCGGGGCGTTCCTCGTGCTCGACGCCCGGGGCGAGCTGGAATCGGTCCTTCGCGTCTGACCGAATCGAGACGCCGCGCCGCGGGTCGCATGGCATCGTAATCCCGCTGCGGGGTCGTGTCGCGACCCCGGTAAGGGAGAGCGCCCCATGCCCGACGAGTCGGACCCACCGTCAGCGGATTCCGGCTGGACGCCACCTCCGCAGCAACCGATGCCGAAATCGCCACAGCAGGAGCCGCCGGCCCCGACGTGGACGCCGCCGCAACAGCCAGCCCAGTCCGACTGGCCGGCGGCACCCACTCCCCCGCCGACTCAGGGCTGGACGCCCCAACCGCCGCAGCAGCAGGCCCCGCCGTCACAGTGGACGCCGCCGGGCCAGCCGCAGCCCACGGCGGCGTGGACACCTCCCGGCCAGCCCGCAGACGGACCGCCGGCGAAACGTGGCGGCATCAAGAAGCGCTGGATCGTGCTCGCGGCCGTCGTGGCCATCGCCGGGTTCGCCGGATTCACGGCCTGGCAGCGCGAGCAGACCTACCAGACCGGCCACGCCGCGTACCTCGCCGCCGACTGCGCCGCGGCTGTCGGGCCGCTCCGCAGCGTCGCGGGCGAGGACTCGAGCTCGAGCGACAGCGACACGGAGCTCAAGGCCCGGGCCGAGCTGCAGGAGTGCGAGGCGCTCCTGGCCGCCGACGCCATCGGAACGCAGGGAAACGCCGCCGAGGCGGTCCTCGCCTACCGCGAGTTCATCACGAAGTACCCGCGCAGTCCGCTTGTCGGCACCGCGCTCGCGGGCGGCCAGGAGCTGATCTCGACGGCCCCGGAGAGCGTGGCGTCGGTCGAGCTCTGCGACGCGCTCGACGGTCTCGAGGCCGAGGAGTTCATCGCGTCGCCCGCCGACTCGCTGCCGGCGCTCCTCTACGCCTGCGGGCAGGTCTACGAGGCGGAGCGCGCCTTCGCCGACGCCCTGGCAGCCTACGGCAGGTTCCGCGCGGAGTATGCCGATCACGACCTTGCCGACGACGTCGAGACCGCCTACGCCCGGGCGATCCTCGAGGACGCCGACGAGGGCGGAGCCGGCGAGTTGCCGTCACCGGACCAGGGCCGGCCGGGCGGCGTGCCCGACCTCGCGACGATCGTCATCCAGAACGATGCGCCGGACATCCTCGCGATGGTCTTCAGCGGCCCGGACGTCCGGGTCGAGGAAGTCGAGGCCTGCGCCGAGTGTCAGAAGTACCTCAGCCCGGGCCCGCCCGCCTGCCCCGAGCTCGGGCCGGTCGCCGAGTACGTCGTCGAGCCCGGTACCTACGACGTCGTCGTGCGATCCGGGAGCGGCAGCGACGTCACCCCGTTCCGAGGCACGTGGATCCTCGAGGCCGGGCTGATCTACGACTCCTGCTTCTACATCGTCACGACGAGCCAGTAGTCGATCGCGACGCCTCCGGCTCGGGCAGCCAGGCGCCGTCCGGCAGCTCGAGCCAGCCGAGGTCGTCGGCGAGCCGCAGGGTGGCGCGCTCGACCGGCTCGCGGACCGCCCGGTTCAGCCGGCGCAGGCGGACCATCGACCACGGATAGATCGGCACGGGATCGATGAGCTGGCGCACCACGCCGCCCGGCACCGGGACGTGGTCGGCGCCGGTGAGGATCGGGAGCCCCTGCCGCACCAGATGATGCGCCTGGTTCTCGGAACCGACGGCCGGGAGATGGGGCGGGGTTGCGACCGCGCCGGCCAGGGCGAGGAACTGCCGGCCGAGGTCGACCCACTCTGGCGCCTCGCCGTGGGCCGGGTTGACATCGATCTCGAGGCCGGCGAGCTCCCGGATCGGGACCGGGTCCAGGGCGGCAAGGTGATGATCGGCCGGGAGGAGGACGGCGAGCGGCTCGAACCGGATGAGCCGCCGGTCGATCCCGGCCGGCACGACCTGGTCGAGCCACTCCGCCCGGCCGAAGGCGACGTCGACCTCCGCCACCTGAAGCAGGCGGATCGCGGCCCCCATGCCGCCGCCGTACCGACCCCGGAACTCGAGCTCGGGTGCCTCCGCGCGGGCGGCGGCGAGGATGGCCGAGCCCGTCCGGCGTCCCTCGCTCATGAGGTCGAGCACGATCGGGCGGGCCGGACCCCGCGCGTCGTCCAGGATCTCGTCGTGGAGCGCGACGAGGCTCCGGGCACGGTCGAGGAGGCGTTCGCCCTCAGGCGTCAGGCGGACCTGGCGGGTGGTCCGCACGAAGAGCGGCGTGCCGAGCTGCGCCTCGAGCTGGCGGACGGCCCGGCTGATCGCCTGCTGGGCGATGAAGAGCCGCGCGGCGGCCTTCGTGAAGCTGAGCTCCTCGGCAACCGCAACGAACGCGCGCAGGTTTCGCATGTCGAGGTCGGCATCGCCGAACGGGCCGGTGGTACTCACGCAGCCCGGATGTTAATCCGTCGTGACAAGGTGTTGGACTTCGGGTCCGATCAGGCCGACCCTGCGATCAGACCACTCACCCCGAACCAACTTGAGGACAGACACGATGGATCACGGAGCTCTTGGAACGCTGCTCATCGGACTCGAGGCCGTCCGGCGCGACGAGCACGGGGATGGCGGCCGCCGCCAGGTCGGCGGCTCCCCGCGCCGGCCGCCCCGGCCGGCGCTTCTCCTGCGGGCACTCCATGTCGCTCGCCGGGCGCTGGCGCCGAACCGCCCGATCCGGAAGCCGGCGCCGCGCTGAGCCCTGGGCATCGGCGTGCCCGCGCGCCGGTTGGCGCCAGGTTCCACCGAGCCGGCGCCTCGATGGCGCGGACTGTCGTCGACCGGGCGGCCAGGATCATTCACGTCATCTTCATGTGCTTTTCGCGGAATCCCGGGTCGGTGCGGCCACGATGGAGCCATGAACAGCTACCGACTTCCCGCCGCTCGACGCTGGCGACCCCCTACCAACCCTGTTCGCTACGGAGTCAGGCGACTCACGTCCCTGGTCGTCGTGGCTGGCGCGATCGTCGGCATGGCCGCGGTGAGTCTGCTCGAGGCTGCCGGGCTACCGATCCCCTCGCCCTGGCGATCGGGCTCGTGCTGTTCGTCGCGGTGGCAACGGTCGGGACGAGCGCCCCTGGCGGCACTGAAGTGCGATCGCGCCGGGCAGCCGCCGACACCGCGGTCCGGCCATCAGGCGTGGCCGGACGGCTCGACGAATGGGCACAGGCTTCGCAGTTGGGCCCCGACGCCGAGCAGGTCATCGGTCGGAAGACCGGGGCGCGAATCTAGATCGTCGCCCGGCGGGATTCCGGTCGATCGAGCACCATGTCGTGGGGCGGTGCGGCCACCGGCGACCGGCCGCTGGACACCCGGGCAGCTCAGACGGAGGCCGGCGATGCGCGTGCAGCGGTTCGACGAGCGGTTCATCGTGCGGATCGAGGCCGGGGAGCCCGTCGTCGCGACACTCCTCGACTTCCTGCGGAACGAGGGCGTTGGCTTCGCAAACCTGTCGGCGGCCGGGGCGCTGAGCTCGGCTCGGATCGGCTTCTGGGAGCCCGATCGGCAAGCGTACGCATATCGCGAGTTTGACGAGCAGCTGGAGGTCGTCAGTTTCGTCGGGAACGCCTCACTGCTGGAGGGCGAGCCGTTCCTGCATGTGCACGTGGGTCTGGGCCGCGCCGACCTCACGGTCGTGGGCGGGCACCTCCAGGAGGCGATCGTCAACCCGACGATCGAGGTCTGGCTGCGGACCGAGGACGTGAACGTCCGGCGAACAAGGGACCCCGAGACGGGCCTGGATCTCCTCGACCTCCCGCCACATTGACATCGCTGCGATCCCGTAAGCCATCCGAGGTGGGCAATGCTGAAACCTGAACGCCCTGCGGTTGCGGCTGGATCGCCGAGGGCCCGGCAACGGTTCCCATGACGAGGAGGCGCCTGACCATGAGCGAGCTGGCGATGCGACGGCCTTCGACGCGGCAGCGCTGGCCGATGACCGAGGAGGCTTTGCACGCACTCGTCGATGAGCTTGGACGCCTGCGAGCCGATGTTGCGTCGTTGGCCGGAGCACCGGCCGAAGGCGTCGTCGACCTCGCGGTCGTGACGGCGGCGCGGCGGTTGGACGTGCTTTCGGCGGTGCTCGACACGGCCGAACGGACCAACGAGCCGGAGCGTGCGGCGATCGGCCGGCGAGTCACCATTCTCGAGGCCGATGGCGAGTCGGTCACCTACGCGCTCGTGTTTCCCGGCGATGGCGATCCTCATCAGGGCTGGATCTCCGCCGACTCGCCACTTGGATCCGCCGTCCTGGGTTGCGAACCCGGCGACAGGGCCGAGGTCGCCGCACCGGCGGGACGGCGAGTCGTCACGGTGGTGTCGGTCGCGTAGCCGGTCGAAGACCCGGCGCGGCGGCGGCGCCGGCCCGGCAGCCCGGCCCCACACGCTACGAAGCGCCGGTGAGCCGTCGGGCGATCTCGTCGGCGATCACCTGGGCCTGATTGTGCTCACGGTCGCGAGCGCCGTACACGATCGTCACCGGGCGGGTTCGGGCAATTGCGGCGAGCGCGTCGAGCGCCCGTGCCCGATCGGGGTCGGCAAGCTCCGACCGATAGCGCGTCTGAAACTCGGTCCAGCGGGCAGGATCGTGCCCGAACCACTTCCGGAGGCCGGTCGTCGGGCCGAGGTCTCGCGCCCAGGCGTCGAGCCGCAGTTCGGCCTTCGTCC
>DASTVH010000367.1:0-2250 GCA_035759195.1 Candidatus Limnocylindrales bacterium | reverse complement strand
CCCTGCGGACCATCGAGCCAGAAATACGCCCGAACGATCGTCGTGCCGGCCGGCGCGGCGGTCGGCGCGGGCGCCGGCGAGGCCGGTGAGCCGCTCGGTGCGACCGACGGTGACGGCAGGGTCGGCGAGGGCGCCGGCGTGAGATCGGGACTGGCCTGGCCGGTCGAAGGGACCGGGGTCGGCTCGATCGGCGGCACGGTGCCGAGGCTGCCGCTCGACGGCGTGCAGGCGGCGAGGACGGCGACGAACGCCACGATCGCCGCAACCGGTGCGAGGCGCTTCATGGGACTGGCTCCTGTGGCGGATTGGACCGAATCCCACGATCGACCCCGGCGATCGCCGTTCGATCGCCGGCGGGTAACGATCCGGTCACAGGCAGCTCGAGCACGACCCGCAGCCCGCCGCCGTCGCGGTTCGCGGCGGTCAGCCGCCCGCCGAGGAGCGCCGCATGCTCGGCGGCGATCGCGAGGCCCAGGCCGCTGCTCCCGCCGTGCCGCGACGGATCGGCCTTGAAGAAACGTTCGAAGATCCGGCCGATCCGTTCGGGGTCGACGCCCGGGCCGCGATCCTCGACGGCGAGCGACGCGACGTCGCCGTCGCTCGCGAGCCGCACGTCGACCGCGGATCCGGCCGCGTGTTCGATCGCGTTGTCGAGCAGGTTGGCGAGGATTCGTTCGACGCGGCGCGGGTCGGACTCGACGACGATCGGCGCCTCCGCCACGTCGAGGCGGGCAGCCGGGAGACGGCTCGCCACGACCGCCTCGACGAGCCGGCCGAGATCGACCGGCTGGAGTGCGGCCTGTTCGGCCCCGGCGTCGAAGCGCGAGATCTCCATCAGTTCGTCGACCAGCGATCGCAGGCGGCCGACGTCGGCGACGAGGAGCTCGCCGGCCCGCCGGCTCGCCGGCGGCAGGGCGTCGAGATGGTCGCGCAGGATCGACGCCTCGGCGACGAGTGCGGTGAGCGGCGTCCGGAGCTCATGCGAGACGTCGGCGACGAAACGGCGGTTGTGGGCCTGCGACTCGCGCAGGCGCGAGATGTTGTGCTCGAGGGTCTCGGCCATCCGGTTGAACCGTTCGGCCCAGGCCCCGAACTCGTCGCTCGAGCCGACGGGCACGCGCGCGGACAGGTCGCCCGCCTCGATCCGCTCCGCGGCCCGCCCGGCCGCCTCGACGGGAGCGAGAACGCCACGGGCGACGGCGCGGGCGGCCACGAGCGCCACCGCCACGAGGCCGAGGGCACCCGCCGCCAGGGCGATCCGGAGCACCTCGAGCGTCTGCTCGAGGGCGGCGGTGTCGTGGACGAAGTAGATCGTCGGCCCGGCCGGCGCCATCCGGCCGCCGATCACGAGGACCGGGCTCCCGGCGATCCGGCTCCATTCGTAGGCCAGATCGCCGGCGGCGACGCGGGCACGGAAGTCCGTGGAGAAGGTCTCGAGCGCCCCGAACAGGTCGGTCCGCGAGACGAACGGGTCCGCGTCGCCCTCGACGACGATCGTCTCGACGTCGCGCGCCCTGAACGTCTCGGTGAAGCGGACGAGGTCCGCCTCCGTGGGATCGGGGACCCAGCGGGTCGGCGCCAGGACCGCCAGGTCGAACCGGGCCTGGCTCGCGGCGTCGTCGCGCACCTGATCGTGGATGCGTGCGTCGACGAAGGCGTAGGCCCCGATGCCGAGGACGGCGGCCGTGATCGCCACGAGCGCGACGAGCGTGACGGTGAGGCGGGTCCGGACGCTGCGCATCGGCTCGCTCAGCGGGCGGCCTTGTAGCCGGCGCCACGGACCGTGAGGATGAGCTCCGGCGCGGACGCGTCGCGCTCCACCTTCGCCCGCAGCCGCTGGATCGCGACGTCGACCAGGCGCGAGTCGCCGAGGTAGTCGTAGCCCCAGATCCGGTCGAGCAGGACGTCCCGGGTCAGGACCTGGCCGGCGTGGCGGGTGAGCTCGGCGAGCAGGTCGAACTCCGTTCGGGTCAACGGGACCTCGCGGCCGTCGCGCTCGACCGTCCGGCCGGCGACGTCGATGGACAGCGGGCCGAGGTGGAGCCGCTCGGCGTCGTCGGGCCGGCGACCCGCCCGGCGGAGGGCCGCCCGGAGACGGGCGACGAGCTCGGGCACCTCGAACGGCTTCCTGACGTAGTCGTCGGCGCCGGCCTCGAGCCCGACGACGACGTCGATCGTGTCCGCCCGCGCGGTGAGCATGACGATCGGCACGGTCGAGGTCCGGCGGATCTCACGGCAGACCTCGAGTCC
>DASTVH010000366.1:0-6446 GCA_035759195.1 Candidatus Limnocylindrales bacterium | reverse complement strand
CTCGCCGCGCGGCCCTCCGACGCGACGATTCAACCGCCCGTCCTGAGGAGAACCAGATGACCCAGCCCGCCGGAACGATCCCCGCCGTCGACGTCGCGGAGGCCTCCGCGCGGCTCGACGCTGCACCCGGCGGAGACGGCGCCGGACCGGTGCTCGTCGACGTCCGGGAGCCGAACGAGCTCGTGGCGGCGCGCGTCGCCGGCGCCGCCCACGTCCCGATGTCGGTCTTCGCCCAGCGCTTCACGGAGCTGCCGAAGGACAAGCCGCTGCTCGTGATGTGCGCATCCGGCGGGCGCTCCGCCGCGGTCACCGCGTTTCTGCTGCGCAACGGCTGGACCGACGTCGCCAACGTCGACGGCGGCATCAACGCCTGGCAGCGGGCGGGGCTGCCCGTGACGCGCGGGCCGGTCGGGCCGGACGAGGGCGCGATCGGCGCCTGACAGTCGGCCGCCACAGGGCCGGCAGCCGCCGAGGCGCGCGCTCAGCGGCGGCGGCGACGCAGCCGGTCGCGGAACCGGGCGACCTGCTCCTTGTGGGCGAACGCCCAGCCGACCGCGAGCAGGATCACGAAGTTCAGGATGCCGACGCCGTTGGCGTTGAGGTACCCGAGCTGCTGGCCGATCTCGCCGTCGATCTTGAGAGCCGGCACCGTCGCCCCGACGAGGCCGAGCTGGAAGAACGGCTCCTGCGGAGCGATGTTGGCCCGTGCGGCGCCGGCGATCGGGCCCGAGCTCGTCTCGCCACCGACGAGGACGACGTTCGGGCCGAGCGCGATCGGCGCCGACCCGGCGAGGCCGCCGGCGCTCTCGGGAAGGTCGCTCTGCTCGAGGTGCTTCCACTCGGGGATGTTGCCGTTCGCGTCGGGGATCGCCCAGTAGAGCTCGCCCCGTGGACCGCTCGCATCCCGGCCGCCGATCAGGTAGAGGGTCCCGCTCGCGCCGAATCCAGCGGCGTTCGTCCGGGGCTCGGGCAGGTCGGCCGGGCCGCCGGAGACGCCGAAGCGGCTCAGGTTGTTCTCCTCGAGCTCGGGTGTGTCGGGGTTCTCGGCGGCGAACTCGCCGCGCTGGACGGTCGCCGTCGGACCGTTCGCGGCGCTGCCGCCGTAGACCCACAGGTAGTCGCCCTCGAGGACGGCCGTCGCATCGGTCGCCTCCTGGTAGAGCTCCGCCTGGGGCGTCCAGGGCGTCAGGTCGCCCGTATCGTTGAAGGCCGATTTCCAGACGGTCTTCACGGGCGTCGTCCCGTCGGCCGTCCCGCCGACGAGCAGGATGCCGTCGGCCGCCGCGACGAACGACGCACCGGCCCGAGGCTCGGGCAGGGCGGCGTCGAGCTCGAGCTCGTCGGCCGTCTGCCACTCGCCGAGCTCGCCGGACTGGGCGTCGGGCGACAGGATGAAGACCGAATCGGTGGGCTGGTTGTCCTCGCCCAGCCCGCCGATCACGTAGATCTTCCCGGCGGCGAAGCCGATCGCGGCGTTCGAGCGTGGCTCGGGCAGGTCGGGCCCGCGCGTCCAGACGTCGAAGTTGCCGACGCCGGACGTCGTCGCCACGAACGTCGTTGCCGTCGCCGCAGAACCGTCGCTTCCCCCGATATAGAGGAGCGTCGTGCCCGACTGGGCGATCCCGCCGTCGACGCGGGCCTCCGGCAGCGAGATCTCGGCGGGCGCCGCGTCCCACGGCACGGCCGCGCCGACCGGCGCCGGGCAGGGCAGGTCGCGGTTCTCGGGTGGGCAGAAGTTGACGGGGCTCCAGGCCAGGATCCCGAGGTCCATGGTCCGGTTGACCGTGAAGTAGTAGGCCCGGTCCGGGATGTAGCCCAGCAGGAAGATGATCAGGACGAACCAGAAGGTCGCCTTGACCGACGCCCACGCCCAGCCGTTCGCATCGAGCAACCCGAACAGGGCCCGGCGGCGGGTCTGCGTCGTTCCCGGTAGGAGCGCCTGCTGCGCCATCGTCCTCCCTGTTGCCGCCGGCCGTCGGGCCGCGGCGCTGCTCCGTGGTTGGCTACTCGACCGTCAGCGTTCCGGTCATCGTCGTGGGATGGGCCTGGCAGATGAACGGATAGGCGCCGGCCGCCAGCGCCGGCACCGCGTACGAGCGGGTCTCGGGACCCGTGAAGAGGCTCGTGTCGCCCATCGGCACGGGCGAGCCGCCGGGGTCGGAGATGACCACGTTGTGGGGTGCCGTCGCGTCGTCGTTCTCGAAGACGAGCGTGAAGGCGGTGTCCGCCGGGGCGGTCAGCTCGGTCGGCTCGAAGCCGGTCGTCGCGGCCCCGGTCGGCGCGGCGACGGTCACGGTCGGCGCGTTCGGGTCGACCGAGGCGCCCGGACTCTCGCCGCCCCCGCCGCCACCGAGGGCGTCGGTCCAGCAGGCGGGGTAGGGCGTCGCGCCCGGCTCCGGCTTCCAGTTCGGGTCGCGCCAGCCGGTGAACGTCCTCGGCTCGCCGGTGGCCGGATCGATGATCGGCTCGTTGAGCTCCGGGTCGCGGATCTCGTAGGTGACGTCGCTCGTCGCCCGAAGGAAGGCGATGAGCTCGTCGATCTGGCGGTAGTTCAGCGGCCCGGGTGGGTTGCCGGTGTCGGCCCAGACCGGCATCGCCGAGTTCGGGTTGCCGCAGACATAGCGGCCGCCGACCTCGAGGACGTTCCGCAGGTACGCCTCGGAGAGGTGGGTGAACAGCTTCTCCTGGCTGTTGAGGATCGGGCCGATGTAGCCGACCTGGGCAGCGTCGGGCTCCTCGGGCCCGAGGCCGTTCGGACCGTGGCAGCGAGCGCAGTTCGCCTGGTAGACGTTGTAGCCCCGCTCGACCGCGGTCACCTGCTGGTGCTCGATCTCTTCCTCGAGACGAGGTTCGGACAGCCCGAGCGGAGCGCCCAGCTCGTAGAACCAGTAGCCGACGACGAAGAGCGACACGAAGACGACCGTGAGGAAGCCGACGATCCGGGCGCTCGACGACTGGCGGACGATGCCGGCCGCCCGGTCGGGGGTGAGCCCCGCGGTCGACCGAACCGACGGCGGCGCGGTGAAGCGCTCGGCCGAGACCTCATCCGCCGGGCGGTGCGCAGGCAGACGCTGCTCGTCGCTCATCGGGTTCCTCGTCCGGGCTGGCGCAGCGCAGGAGCGCGCGTCGTCAGATGCATCCGGTCGGCGTCCGCGGCGGGATGATGCCCGGCTGGCCGAGCGCCACCGGCAACGGCCCGAGCGTGATCTTGCCCGTGTCGAGGGTCAGCACGCCGTCGCTCTCGACGGTCGCCGAGAACCGGTCCATGCCACGCGCCGCGGGCCCGAACTGGGCGCCAGCGGCCTTGATCCCGAGGCGATCGTAGCGCGAGCCGTGGCAGGGGCACTCGAGCCAGAAGTTGCGGACGCAGGCGTTCGGCTTGCAGCCGAGGTGGGGGCAGCGCTGGTAGAGCGCACGCACGTTGAGCGCCGTCCCATCGCCCGACGTGTCCTCGCCGGGGATGAACTGCTGGCGGGCGGGGTTGATCAGGACGATGAACGCGCGGGCGTCGGCGACGTACGCCGGAAAGCCCTCCTCGATCGGCAGCGAGGTGTTCTGGAGCTTGAGGTCCTCGAGCGTCCCGATCCGGACCCGGCCGCCGAAGCCACCTGCCAGGTTCGGCCAGATGAAGCCGATCGTGCCCGCCGTGACCTCGAGGAGCCAGAGCGCCATCGCCCCGCCCAGCGAGTAGCGGAGCATCTGGCGGCGGGAGACGCCCTTGACCTGGTCGGTCCGCAGCGACTTGATCGCTTCGGACGACAGGGCCTGTGGGCGGTCGACGGGTTCGACGTGGTAGTTGCTCATCCGGTGATCGTGGTCCTCGGGTCGTTCAAAGGGCGAAGTGGAGGCCGCTCGAGCTGTTCTCGAAGAACGGCAGGTACGGAATGACGAAGCTGTAGCCGGGGCCGCGGAAGAAGATGCCGACGAACGTGAGGATCAGGCCGAGGGCGCAGAAGAGCGTGAACAGGATGACGGCGGTCTTCCGCTCGGACGGCCGCGTCACGTGGATCGCGCCGCGGTCGACGTACGGGATCAGGGCCGCCCCGACGAGCACGAGCAGCGGCGTCAGGACGCCGGCGACCGTCGGGTGGAAGTAGGCCAGCAGCTCCTGGAGGCCGAGGAAGTACCACGGCGCCTTGGCGACGGCCGGCGTCACGTTGCCGTTCGCCAGCTCCTCGAGCGGAGCGTTGATGAAGAGGCTCATGAGCAGCAGCAGGATGCTCATCATGCCGGCCGCGAGGAACTCGATCGAGAGCAGGTGCGGCCACGTCATGACCGTGTCGTCCGGCTCCTTCTGGACCCGGACCACCGCATCCTGCTTGACGAGCGCGAGCAGCCGATACGGCCGCGCCGACATCGGCACCCGCTGCTTGTCGATCTCCGTCCTGCGTGCAGGGTCGACCGGCAGGACGACGCGGCCCTCGGGGGGCGGCTTGGTCGTGGTCGGCTTCTTCGTGTCGTCGGTCATGGGTCAGCTTTCACAGGGGCCCACTGATTCCGCCGTCTTTCCTGATTCTCCAGAAATGGACCGCAAGGAAGATCGCCGCGACGAGCGGGAAGACCATGATGTGCAGCACGTAGAAGCGCAGCAGCGTGTTCTGGCCGACCTCGAGGCCGCCGAGCAGGAGCCGGTTGATCGGGGTGTTGAGCAGCGGCGCGTAGCCCCCCATGTTCGTGCCGATCGTGATCGCCCAGTAGGCGATCTGGTCCCACGGCAGGAGGTAGCCGGTGAAGCTCAGCATGATCGTCGTGAACAGCAGCACGACCCCGACGACCCAGTTGAACTCGCGCGGCGGCTTGTAGGCGCCGTGGTAGAAGACCCGCATCATATGGAGGAAGACGAAGAACACCATCAGGTGGGCGCCCCACCGGTGGACGTTCCGGGTCAGCAGGCCGAAGGTGACCTCGCTCTGGATGTCGAGGATGTTCGTGTAGGCCAGCGTGGCCGACGGGACGTAGAAGAACATGAGGTAGACGCCGGTCACGGTCAGCACGAGGAACAGGAAGAACGACAGGCCGCCCAGGCAGAACGTGTAGGCGAACTTCACGGCGTGCTGCCGCACCCGCACCGGGTGGATGTGCAGGAAGACGTTGTTCATGACGCCGTACGCGCGGGAGCGTTCGTCGTTCGGGTACGGATTGCGGAAGATCGAGCGCCACACCGGGCTCCGGCGGATGCTCTGGTCCATCCGCTCCAGGAAACTCACCTGGCTCCTCCTGCCACGCCGGGCGTCCCGGCCAGCTGCGCATCGCGGTACGACTCCTTGTAGAGCCGACCGTCCGACGAGATCTCCTGCAACTCGAACCGCTCCATCGTAATGGCGTCGAACGGGCACCGCTTGACGCAGAGTGCGCAGCGGATGCAGCGCTCCTCGTCGAGGATCATTGCGGCGCCCTGTTCCCAGCCGTAGGCTTCCTCGACTTCCGGCAGGAGGCCCTCGGTCTTGAGCTGGTTGACGTCGACCATGTGGATGACGCCTTCGGGGCAGACGTCCGCGCACGCGCCGCAGAGGACGCAGCGGAACGGGTCGAACCAGATGTTGTAGTTGCACATGAGGCAACGCGTCGACTCGGCGACCGCCCCGGTCGCGTCGTAGCCGAGCTCGACCGGAGTCGTGAAGTTGACCTCGGGATCGGTCGAGGGCATCCGCGCCGCGACCGGCGCCATCGGGATGTGCTGGCGGGGCAGCACGTCGTAGAACTCGGGCATGTCGTGGCGCCACGAGCTCGTGATCTTGACGTTCGGAGTGACGGTCACATCGGTCCGGCCGATGAGGTAGCGATCGATCGCATAGGCGCACTTCTTGCCGTGGCCGGCCGCCTCGATCAGCGTCGTCGGCCCGGTGACGAAGTCGCCGCACGCGAACACGCCTCGGACGTTCGTCGCGTACGTGGCGGGGTCGACCCGGACGCGGCCGCGGCCGATCTCGAAGTTGGCCTCGACCGGCAGGAACGTCAGGTCGGCCGCCTGGGAGACGGCCGGGATCACGACGTCGGCCTTGATGACGAACTCGGAGCCCTCGATCGGGACCGGCGAACGGCGGCCGGACGCGTCGGGCTCTCCGAGGCGGTTGCGGATGAACTTCACGCCGGTGACGTGGCCGTTCTCGCCGAGGACCTCGATCGGGCTGGCGAGGAACTCCATGCGGACGCCCTCGCGCTCGGTCTCGCCGAGCTCTTCCTCGTCGACGACCAGCTCGGAGCGGGTCCGCCGGTACACGATCGACACGCGCTCCGCGCCGTGCCGGAGGCTCGTCCGCGAGCAGTCCATCGCGGTATAGCCGCCGCCGATGACGACGACGTCGCTGCCGACCTCGAGCTCCTGGCCGAGGTTCGCCTTCTTCATGAAGTCGACCCCGTAGTCGACGCCCTCCAGGTCGGCACCCGGGACGTCGAGCGCGACCGGGTCCATCGCGCCGGCCGTGATCGCGATCGCGTCGAACTCC
>DASTVH010000365.1:0-2707 GCA_035759195.1 Candidatus Limnocylindrales bacterium | reverse complement strand
GCCGGCCTACATCGTCGCCGTCGCCCTGCTCATCCTCGTCTTCGTCCCGAGCCTGAACATCGTCGTCGGCGGCTCCGCCCGCTGGCTCAAGATCGGGCCGCTGCCGGCCCTCCACCCGGCCGAGATCGCCAAGCTCGCCCTCGTCATCTACCTGGCCCACTGGTTCGCCAAGCGAGGCACGAAGATCAGCGGCTTCTGGACCGGCACGGTTCCGTTCCTCGTCATCGTCGCCCCGGTCGTCGCACTCGTCTTCAAGGAGCCCGACCTGGGGACCACGATGGTCCTCGGGCTGACCGCGCTGACGATGTACTACCTGGCCGGGGCGAACATGCTCCATCTCGGGGCGATGTTCGTCCTGGCGCTGTCGGCAATCGTCGTGGCCGGCCTGCGCGGTTACCAGATCGAACGGATCCAGGCCTGGCTCAACCCCTGGGCCGACCCGCTCGGCAAGGGCTTCCACACGATCCAGGGGCTGCTCGCGCTGGGGCTCGGGGGCATCCTCGGGGCCGGGCTGGGCGAGAGCCGGCTGGCCGGCGGCTTGTTCCTGCCGAACGCGAGCAACGACTACATCTTCTCGATCATCGGCGAGGAGTTCGGGCTGATCGGCGGAGGGATCGTCATCTGCCTGTTCGTCGTCCTCGCGTACGCCGGCATCCGGGTCGCCCTCGCCGCGCCCGACACGTTCGGCGCCCTGCTCGCCGCCGGCATCACGGCCTGGCTGTGCATCCAGGCGTTCATCAACATCGGCGTGGTCGTCGCGCTCGTCCCGGTGACCGGCATCACCCTGCCGTTCATCAGCGCCGGCGGGTCATCGCTCACAATCAGCCTTGCGGCGGTGGGCATCCTGCTGTCGATCTCACGGGAGACGGTCGAACGAGGAACCTGGAACGATGCGTCTGCTGATCGCGGGCGGCGGCACGGGAGGGCACATCTACCCGGCCCTCGCCGTGGCACGCTCGCTCGGCGCTCGACCAACCGCGCCTGAGCTCGTCTGGCTCGGCGGCCACCGCGGGCTCGAGGCGACGCTCGTCCGCGGCGCCGGGATCCGCCTGCGGCGACTCGCCCTGCGCTCGCTGCGGACGGTCGACGTGAGCGTCCATGCGCTGCTCGACCCGCTCCGCCTCGCCGCGAGCGTCCCGCAGGCCGCCGCGATCCTCGCGCTCGAGCGGCCGGCGGCGATCTTCACGACCGGGGGCTACGTCGCCGTGCCCACGCTGCTCGCCGCGGCGCCCCTGCGGATTCCCGTCGTCCTCTGGGACGGCAACGTCCTCCCCGGCCGCGCGGTCCGCGTCACGGCCCGCCTGGCCGATACGATCGCCGTCTCGAGCGAGGAGACCGGGCGGGCCCTCGCCGCGGCCGGCCGGCCGTTGTACGTGACCGGCACCCCGATCCGGGAGACCGCCTCGATCGGCCGTGCCGAAGCCCGGGCCCGGCTCGACCTGCCGGCCGACGCGCGGGTCATGTTGATCTTCGGCGGCTCCCAGGCGGTCCGCCGCTTCAACGCCGCAGTCGCCGCGGCGCTGCCGCGACTCGTCGAGCGCGGCCACGTCCTCCACGTGACCGGCGACGACGGCTATGCCGCCGCGCTCGCCGCCCGGGAGCGCCTGCCGACCGATCAGCGCGCCCGCTACCGGCCCCAGCCCTTCCTGCGCGAGGAGATGCTCCCCGCCCTCGTGTCGGCCGACCTCGTCGTCGGCCGGGCCGGCTCGTCGACCCTGGCCGAGGTCACTGCGCTGGGCATCCCCTCGGTCATCGTGCCGTACCCCCACGCCGCGGGCCACCAGACCGCCAACGCGCGGGTCCTGGCCGAGATCGGTGCCGCACGGCTGGTTCCCGACGAGGCCTTCGACGCGGACGCGCTCGTGGCCGCAGCCGACCTGCTCGCCGACGACGCCGCCCGCTCGGCGATGGCCGAAGCGGCCCGATCGCTCGGTCGACCGGGGGCGGCCGAAGCCGTCGCGGAGCTCGTGATGGCCGCGGCCGAGCGGCGTCCGCTGCCGGACGCGGAGCGGATCGAGCGGATCTCGCGCGGGAGTGCCGCGTGACGCTCGCCGCCGCGGACTTCGATCCGATCGCGGTCGGGACGGCGATCCAGCGCCGGATCGGGGTCAAGACCTCGCGGGACGAACCGCTCGCCCGGTTCACGACGATGCGTGTCGGCGGCCCGGCCGATCTCTTCGCGATCGTCCACAACGTCCATGAGCTGCGAGCGATCCTCCGCTTCGCCCGCTCGCGGGGCCTGCCCCACACGCTCCTCGGCCGGGGGAGCAACGTCGTCATCGCCGACGCCGGAATCCGGGGCCTCGTCATCCAGAACCGGGCCGAGGGCTCGCGCGTCGATGGCGAACGGTACGTCGCCGAGGCCGGCGTCCCGATGGCCCGTGCCGCGACCGAGACGCAGCGCGCCGGCCTGTCCGGACTGGAGTTCGGCCTTGCGATCCCGGGCACCGTCGGGGGCGCGGTCTGGGCCAACGCCGGGGCCCACGGCTCGGACGTCGCGGCGATCATCGAGACCGCCGACGTGCTGCTCGCGGACGGCGGCGAGGCTCACGTTCCGGCCGGCGAGCTCGGGCTAGGCTACCGCGAGAGCCGCTTCAAGCAGGCAGGCGCGGCGTCGGCCGGCGGCGGCCTGCCGGCCGAGCTCGTCCTCGGCGCGACGTTCCGCCTCGAGCCGGCCTCGGCCGACGTGATCAAGGAGCGCCTCGAC
>DASTVH010000364.1:0-6324 GCA_035759195.1 Candidatus Limnocylindrales bacterium | reverse complement strand
AGCTGGCCGGAGAGACCGGAACGGCGCTGCCCGTCAGCGAGCTCTGCGCCGGCATCGAGGACGGGTTGATCGATGACGGCCATGCCGACGAGGACATGTCGGCGGTCGCCCGTGCCGTCCGGGCCCGGTCGGGCCTGCCAGGCTGATCGAGCGCCGTCCGGAGCCTCGGATCGGCGTCAGCGGCCGGCCGGCACCGGCGCTGCGACGTCGGAGAGGCCGACGAGGAGGAGGGGATCACCGAGCTTGCCTTCGTAGCGCGGCCGGAAGCGGTCGGTGTCGTACATCTCCGAGACGTCGACCTTGCGTGGCCCGAGCGTCGGATCGGGGAGCGACGTGTGGGCGTACTTCCCGTCGCGGATCGCCACCATCCGTCCGGTGGCGCCGTCGCGGACGAGATCCATCGCGACGTTGGCGAACGTCATCGCGACCATCGAGTCGAGCGAATCCGGTTCGCCGCTCCGGAGGTCGTACGTCAGCTCGGACGCAACGGTCTCGATGCCGGTCCGGGCCTTGATCTCGGCCGCCAGGGCCTCGCCGACGTTGGCCTTGTGGCGGTGGCCGAACATGTCGGCTTCGCCGACGTCCTGCATCCGCGCCCCGCGCCAGATCGCGCCCTCGGCGGTGATCGCGAGCGCGTAGCGGCTCGGATTGTTCTGGTGGTCCTCGGCGAGGAGGGTTGCCAGTCGGTCGAGGTCGTAGGGCGCCTCCGGGATCACGCAGCGGACCGAGGTCACATAGGCCGCGTAGAGCGCCGAGAAGCCGGCGTCGCGGCCGAAGATCCGGAAGATCCCGATCCGCTCGTGCGACCCGAGCGTCGTCCGCTGGCGGTTGATCGCCTCTCGCGCCCGAGTGATCGCGGTGGAGAAGCCGATGCAGTACTCGGTCCCCTGGACGTCGTTGTCCATCGTCTTGGGGATAGCCACGAGCGGAATCCCCTCGGCGACGAGGACCTGCGAGAAGCTCAGCGTGTCGTCGCCACCGATCGTGACCAGCACGTCGAGGCCGAGGCGCTCGATGTTGTCGAGGACGATCGGCGTCAGGTCGTACATGTCCTCGCCGGTCGCGAGCTGAGCCGCCCGATCCTCGCCGAGCCAGGGGGGAAGGGCCGCCCGGCGCATCTTGCGGGGGTTCGTCCGGGAGGTGTGCAGCCAGGTCCCGCCGGTCCGATCGATCGTGCGAGTGTTGACCCGGTCGAGAGGCCGGACGTAATCGGAATCCCGCGGCGAATCGGGCGGCAGGTGGGTCAGGCCCTCCCACCCGCGGCGGATGCCGAGGACCTCGTAGCCCAGGGCCGTCGAGCGGTAGACGACGCTCTTGATGACCGAATTGAGACCCGGCACGTCGCCGCCGCCGGTCAGGACGCCGATCCGTCTCGTTGCCACGTCCGGCATCCTAGCGCGGTCGGTCGAATCCGGTCGGTTGCGGTTCGGTGGCGATCGCCGGACCGAACCTGACGGGCAATCGACCGGCGGCCTGTATCATCGCCGCCATGAACTACGAGCTGTTCATGGGCGAGGCGCTCGCCGAGGCGCGCAACGCGCTGGCGATGGGCGAGCGTCCGAGCGCCGCCGTCGCCGTGGTCGACGAAGCGATGGTCGCCCGGGCTCACGATCGCGTGCGCGAGTCGAACGACCCGACGGCCCATGCGGTCGTCGTCGCGCTCCGCGAGGCTGCCCGCAAGCTCGGCAAGGACCGGCTCGCGAGCGCCACGATCTTCACGACGCTGGAGCCGTGCGCGATGTGCGTCGGCGCGCTCCTCGAGAGCGACGTCGAGACGCTTGTGTTCGCCGTCCCGAACGAACGGGACGGAGCCGCCGGAACCGTCCTCCAGCTGGCCCAGCACCCCAGCCTCGATCGCCGCCTCAAGATCGTCAGCGGCATCCGCCGGGACGAGGCCGACGAGCTCTTCGCCGCCGCCGCGGCGCCGCCCGGCCGCTGACGGCCCTCGTCGGCCGCGGGCCGCTCGCCGGCTCGCCGCCGGCCGTTCCCCGGCCTGCCGCTCGCGCGACCTTTGGTATCCTCTCGGGCGGAGAGGTGTCCGAGTGGTTGATGGTGCCGCTCTCGAAAAGCGGTGTGCGAAAGCACCGCGGGTTCGAATCCCGCCCTCTCCGCCAGACTCATCCCGCCCGATGACCGACCGGCGTCGCCGGTCGGTCTCATCATTGCCGGGGACCTGACCTCGGAGAGGTCGCCTAGTGGACTATGGCGCCGCACTGGAAATGCGGTTCGGGGCAACCCGTCGCGGGTTCGAATCCCGCCCTCTCCGCCACCCCGCTCGCAGGGCTCCAGGACGCCCGAACGAGCCCGCCGTCATCCGCCGTCTCCGGGGGCCGTCGCGGTCGGGTACGTTTCGCGCCTCCCGAGCGACAGGCACCGTACGGCCGCCAACCGCCGACCCTGAGCGTCGACCGGCCGATCGCCCCGATGCCGGCCGAGCGGTTCCCCTGCTAGACTCTGGTCGCCGTGCTAGGCGGGGAACTAGCGGTGCCCTGTACCTGCAATCCGCTCCAGCAGGGCTGAATCCCCACCCGAGGTCTCCGTTCTCGAGAGCCGCCGCTTCGAGTGACGTCGAGGACCGGGTCCCGCGCAGCGGCGACTCGCGAACCGTGTCAGGTCCGGAAGGAAGCAGCACTAAGCGAACCTCGTCGGGTGCCGCGGAACGGCCTGGTCCGAGTCGCTCGTCCCGGAAGGAACGAGGGCGTTCTGGTCGACGGTGGGTGCACGGCACATCGATCCGTACCCGTCGCCCGCGCCCAGGAGCGCCGTGAGCACCACCGCCCCGCACCAGGCCATCTACCGTCGCTGGCGGGCTCAGACGTTCTCCCAGATCGTCGGCCAGGCGGCGGTGGTCGAGACGCTCCAGAATGCGGTCCGGACGGGCCGGGTCTCCCACGCGATCCTGTTCGTCGGGCCGCGCGGCACGGGCAAGACGTCGCTCGCGCGGATCCTTGCCAAGGCCCTCAACTGCACCGATCTGCGTGACGGCGATCCGTGCGACCAGTGCGCGTCGTGCGTGGCGATCCGTGAGGGCCGGGCGATCGACCTCGTCGAGATCGACGCCGCCTCGAACCGGGGCATCGACGCGATCCGCGAGCTGCGCGAACGGATCAACTACGCCCCGACCGACCTGCGGCGCAAGGTCTACATCCTCGACGAGGCGCATCAGATCACGCGGGATGCCTGGAACGCCCTCCTCAAGTCGCTCGAGGAGCCGCCGGACTTCGTCGCCTTCATGTTCGCCTCGACCCATCCCCAGGACTTCCCGCCGGCGATCCTCTCGCGGCTCCAGCGCTTCGACGTCCGCCGCCTGACGGTGCCCGAGATCACGGGCAAGTTGAACCGGATCCTGGAGAGCGAGTCGATCGAGGCCGACCCGGCTGCCGTCGAGCTCATCGCCCGGCTGGCGGCCGGCGGCATGCGCGACGCGGAGTCGATGCTCGATCAGCTGCTCGGCTCGGCGGCCGGCCGGATCGACGAGGCCGGCGTCCGGGACCTGCTCGGGCTTGCCGAGGCGGAGGCGGTCGATCGGCTCGTGTCCGCTCTCGTCGACGGCGACGCGGTGACCGGCATCGCCGTCCTGGACGAGCTCGAGGATCGCGGTCGCGACGTCGGCGTCGTCCTGGATCAGGTGGTCGAATCGGTCCGCGGCCGCCTGACGGCGTCGCTCGCCCCCGGCGGCGATCCCACGACGATTCCGTCCCTCACGCGGGTCGCCCGCCGTCTCGCGGCGATCGATCCCGAGCGGCGCGGCGTCGGCGGCCTCCGCCTTCAACTCGAGCTGGCGATCTTCGCCGGTGCGGCGGCAGTCGACACCACCCCGCTCGTTCCGAGCGTCCGAACGGCACCCGCGGCGGACACCGGCCGCCCAGCTGGAGTCGAAGCCGAACGATCCGCCGACGACCCAGATGCGCCTGCAGTGTCCGCATCAGGCCGCAGTGGGCCGACCGCCAGTCCGACGGACGCATCGGCCGAGCCCGCCGCCGCATCGGCCGAGCCTGCCGCCGCATCGGCCAAGCCCGAGGTGGCGATCGCGCGGTCGGGCCAGCCCTCCGAACCGGCACCCGCGCCCGTCGCCCTGGCGGCTCCCGCCACGACCCCGGACCCGCCGGCGATCGCCGCGGCGACCGGGGACGGAAGCGCCTCCGACGGCCTCGATCAGCTGCGCGCCCGCTGGCCGGAGATCGTCGAGCACATCAGCAAGCACCCGCCGACGAAGCCGCTCATCGCCGCCTGTCGCCCGATCAGCGTCGAGGGCAACGTCGTGACGCTCGGCTTCCCGGAGGGCCAGGCGTTCCTCAGGGACGTCGCCGAGCGGCGACGGAGCAACCTCGAGGAGGGGATCGGTCACTTCCTGGGCCGAGCCGTCGCCGTCCGTTGTGTCGCGACGAACCTCGATCTGCCGCCGGTTTCCGGCGACGATCCCGAGAACCCGCTGTTCGCCGAGGCGCGGCGCATCTTTGCCGACGACCTCGCCGACGTCGGCGAGGTGACCTGACCGCGACCGCCCTGCAGCGATCGGGCGCATCCGCCAGACTCACGGTCGCCCCGCAGCGACGACAGGAGGAGACGACATGGGCATGGCCAACCTGCAGCGGATGGCCCAGCAGATGCAGCAGGAGATGCTGCGGGTCCAGGGCGAGCTCGAGTCGCTGACCGTCGACGGCTCGTCAGGCGGCGGCGTCGTGAAGGCGGTCGTGACCGGGAAGCAGGAGCTCGTGTCGGTGACGATCGATCCATCGGCGGTCGATCCGGCCGACGTCGAGATGCTCCAGGACCTCGTCGTGGCCGCGGTCAACGACGCGCTCAGGGCTTCCCGCCAGGCAGCCGAGGAGAAGATGGCCGCCGTGACCGGCGGAATGAAGCTGCCGTTCTGATCCGTGGCCTCGCCCGTCATCGAACCGGTCGCGCGCCTGATCGAGGCGTTCTCGCGCCTCCCGGGGATCGGCCCGAAGACGGCACAGCGCCTCACGTTCCATCTGCTTCGGGCACCCGACGCCGAGGCCCGCACCCTGGCGGGCGCCCTCGTCGCAGTCCGCGACCAGGTCGTCTTCTGCGACCGCTGCTTCAACATCAGCGACGCACCGCTCTGCCCGATCTGTCGCGACCCGGCCCGCGACCAGCTCCGTCTCTGCGTCGTCGAGGAGCCGCTCGACGTGCTCGCCCTCGAGCGAACCGGCGAGTTCCGCGGCCTCTACCACGTCCTCCACGGCGCCATCTCTCCGATCGACGGGATCGGCCCGGATCGCCTCCGCATCCGGGAGCTGCTCGCGCGCGCGGATGAGGCGAAGCGCGACGGAGCGGGACTCGAGGAGGTGATCCTCGCCACGAACCCGACCCTCGAAGGGGAGGCCACGGCGATGTACCTGGCCGAGCGGCTCGAGGGGGACGTCGCGGTCGTCAGCCGGATCGCCCGCGGCCTGCCGGTCGGCGGCGACCTCGAGTACGCCGACGAGGTGACCCTCATCCGAGCGTTGCAGGGCCGCCGAGCGGTCTAGCCGGTGTCCAATCTCGTCGGCGAGATCCTGCTCCGGCTGGCCAAGGTGGTGGCCGCGTCGGTGGTCGGGCTCATCGTCTACGCCGGTCTCGTCGGGCCGCTCGGGGTTCCGCCGTCAACGGAGCTGGCGCTGCTGTCGTGGATCGCCGGCGCGGCCTTCATCCTTCTCGTCGAGAGCAGTCCGATCTGACCACCGAACGGGGCCCGTTGAACCGTTTGACACCCCGTTCCGCCGCCCCTACTATTCGCCCTCGTTGCCGCCCCTCCGGGGCGAGCCGCCGGGCCCGCGAGGCGGTCCCGGATCAGGTCGTCACGTTTGACACTGCGACCGCCAAGGCTCATCATTAGGGCTCTGCGCCGCGGGCAGTCATGCCCCGGACGCTGCACCTTAACAATTGAAGAGTGACAGGAAAATCCGTGATAAGGATGTGCGAGCGGTCAAACCCTCGGACGAAGTCGCGGCCGCAAGGTCGCGCATTTTCGGAGAGTTTGATCCTGGCTCAGGATAAACGCTGGCGGCGTGCATGAGACATGCAAGTCGAACGGACGACTCGGGCTTGCCTGAGTCGTTAGTGGCGGACGGCTGAGTAACGCGTGGGTGACCTGCCCCGAAGTGGGGGATAACTGCCCGAAAGGGTGGCTAATACCGCATGTGGTGGTCTGTTCGATCGGACCATCAAAGCAGCAATGCGCTTCGGGAGGGGCCTGCGTCCGATTAGCTCGTTGGTGGGGTAACGGCTCACCAAGGCGACGATCGGTAGGTGGTCTGAGAGGACGATCACCCAGACTGGGACTGAGACACGGCCCAGACTCCTACGGGAGGCAGCAGT
>DASTVH010000363.1:0-8110 GCA_035759195.1 Candidatus Limnocylindrales bacterium | reverse complement strand
CAACATCATCGACGACGCCGAGAACGCCCTCTTCGACCGGCGGCGCGGCCTGCTCGATTCGGTGTTCGTGCGCCGGCCCTACCGGCAGCGGGGGCTGGCCCGGGCGCTCATCGCCCGGAGCCTGCACCTGCTCCGCGAGCGGGGCATGACCAGCGCCTGGCTCGGTGTCGACGCGGACAACGCGAACGCGGCGCTCCACCTGTACAGGACCTGCGGTTTCGAGATCGGCCTGAGCACGACGGCCTATCGCAAACCGCTCGACGGCACGGGAGACGACCGATGGTGACGAACACGGAACGTCGGACCGGCACGGCCGGGACGCCGCGGGGACTCGCCCTGCGACCGTTCGAGCTCGAGCGCGACCTCGAGGGGCTCGTCGAGCTGATCGGCGCCTCGAACCTGGCCGACGGCGTGGACTGGCTCCCGGCCGCGGCCAGTTTCCGGGTGGAGCTCGAGCACCGGCCGGACTTCGATCCCGCGCGGGACATCATGATCGCGGAGCTCGACGGCGGGCTCGTCGGCGCGGCCGAGCACGTGGTCCGGACCCGCGACGACACGATCGTCCACCACCTCGAAGGCTGGGTCCGGCCGAGCCACCGCCGGCGCGGGATCGGTCGGGCGCTCCTGCACTGGTCGGAGGAGCGGGCCCGCGAGGCGGCGGCGGCAGAGCCCGGTTCGCTGCCCCATGCGCTCGCGTCGTGGCCCGACGAGCAGCAGGTCGGCACGATCGCGCTGCTCGAGTCCGAGGGCTACGGGATCCTGCGCTTCGGCTTCATGATGCTTCGCCGCCTGGCCGATCCCATCCCCGATGCTCCCCTCCCCGCCGGCCTCGAGATCCGGCCCGTCCGAGCCGAGGACCATCGCCGCATCTGGGACGCCGACGTCGAGGCCTTCCGGGACCACTGGAAGTCGGTGGTCCGGACCGACGCCGACTTCGAGGGATGGTTCGCGGAGCCTGAGCTGGACACCACGCTCTGGCGGGTGGCCTGGGACGGCGAGGAGGTCGCCGGCTCGGTGATGAGCTTCATCTTCACCGAGGAGAACGAGCGCCTCGGCGTGAAGCGCGGCTGGCTCGAACACGTCTCGGTGCGTCGGTCGTGGCGCCGGCGCGGCCTCGCCTCCGCCCTGATCGCGGACTCGCTGCGAGGGCTCCGCGCTCGCGGCCTCGACGAGGCGGCGCTCGGGGTCGACGCCGAGAACACGACCGGCGCGCTCCGCCTCTACGAGCGGCTTGGTTTCTACCGCCACCGGACCGGCGTCCTCTACGCGAAGTCGTTGTAAGAACTGGCGGAGCCGCCAGGGCGAGCCGTGATGCGGCTCTCCCGGCCCTCATCCGGAGCCGAGATCAGGCGAGCAGCCGGCCGCCGTCGCGGACCAGCTCGAGCCAGGCCCGCTCGCGGCCGATCGTCGTCGCCGGGCCGTGGCCCGGCAGGACCGCGATCCGGTCCTCGAGCGTCGTCAGGCGCTTCAGCGACTCGACCATCGCCGCCGGGTCGCCGCCGGGCAGGTCGACGCGACCCCAGCCGCCGGCGAAGAGCGTGTCGCCGCTGAGCAGCACGCCGTCGTCCGTGGCGAGCAGGCAGACCGAACCTTCGGTGTGCCCGGGCGTGTGGAGGACCGTGAGGCGGATCTCGCCGAACCGGATCTCGCCACCCTCGGCCAGCTCGACCGCCGGCACGGAGGGCGGAATGTCGAACGGCGCCCAGAGCGGCTCCGGGTGCTCGAGCCGGGCCCGATCGAGGGGATGGACGGCGATGGCCGCGCCCGTGTGCTCGGCGACCGGGGCGTTGTCGCCGATGTGGTCCCAGTGGCCGTGGGTCGAGACGATGAGCCTGAGGGTCCAGCCCCGCTCGGCGAGCTCGTCGGAGATCCAGGCCAGTGACGGGGTCGCGGTGTCGATCGCGACGGCCTCCCGCGACCGGGGGTCGGCGAGGACGTGGACGTTCGTCGCGATCGGCCCGACGACCCGGCTCAGGCGCTCCATCGGCCCGTCGGGCGCCTCAGCTCTCGAGCGTGGTCCGGATGCAGTCGAAGGTCTGGCCGATCATCTTGTTCGACGTGCCCTCGATGAGGCGGGCACCGACCGAGGCGAGCGTCCCGCCGATGAGGACGTCGGCGGCCCAGTTCATGACGGTCGGCTCGTCGGCTGCCTGGCCGCCGCTCAGGGCCATCGTCGCCGTCGCGTCGACGGCGCTGCCGGGCGCCTGGCCGCGGGCCTTGATCACCGCCCGGTTCGGCTCGTCCCGCTCGGCGATTTCCATGTCGACGACGAAGCGGGCGCTGATGAAGCCGATCCCGACCTTCGCCTTCGCCTTGAAATGCGTCTCGTCGACCACCTCGATGCTCTCGACGCCGGGACCGCAACCGCCGACCTGGTTCGGATCCATGAGGAACGACCAGACGCGGTCACGGGGCGCTTTGATCTCGACGGTGCCTTCGAACTTCATCGGCGTCTCCAGATCGGGTCAGTGGCCGGAGGGGATCGAGCCGCTCAGGTAGCCGGCGGCATCCTTGACGAACCGGGTCCGGCAGCCGAGGCTGCAGAACGCGTAGACGACGCCCTCGTGCTCTGCCAGGTGGCGGGCATGGGCCGCGTCGACGGTCATCCCGCAGACGGGGTCGAGCAGGACGATGTCGTCGGCGACCGGGGCGATCGGTGCGCCCCCCGCCTCGCCGGCGACGGTCGCGGGTCCGGGCGAGGCGACGAACGCCGCTCGTCCGCGGCGGACCTGGACGAGCTCGGCGAGGATGGAGAGGGCGATCTCCTCGGCCGTCTCGGCGCCGAGGTCGAGGCCGGCCGGTGCGCGCAGGGCGGCCAGGCGCTCCTCGGGTAGGTCCGCTTCCTCGCGGAGCCAGGCCCGGACGGCGCCGGCACGGGTCGGCGAGGCGACGAGCCCGACGTAGCTCGCCTCGCGGCGGAGGGCCGAGGCGAGCGCCTCCTCGTCCCACTGGCCCTGGGTCGCGACGACGACGTACGGGCTGGCGTCGGGCTCGATCGCCCCGAAGCTCGTCTCGGTTCGGACCGCCTCGGCCGAGGGGAACGCGGCGACGTCGGCGTCGGGATCGAAGAGCGTCACGGCGAAGCCCGCGGTCGCCCCCAGCTCGACCAGCGCGCCGGCGATCGGCGTCGTCCCGGCGACCCACAGGAGCGGCGCCGGCAGGTTCGGTTCCACGTAGATCTCCAGCGTGCCCCCGGAGTGGCAGCTCATCACGAGCTCGATGATCCCGTCGGCGCGGCGGCCCTCGCCCGGCGGCTCCTTCGAGAGACGGAGGAGCCGCGGCTGGCCGTCGGCCAGGGCCCGCAGCGCCTCGCGGACGACGACGGGCTGAGCGCAGCTGCCGCCGACCCAGCCCTCGATCGTGCCGTCGGGGTGGACGATGCCGTGCGCGCCGGGACGCGCAGACGTGGGACGGGCGACGGCAACGACGGTCGCGAACGCGAACGGTCGGCCGGCCGACGTCAGCTCCGAGGCCCGGCCGAAGAGATCGCGCCGCGTCATCGGGCCCTCCGTCGCGCCCGCTTGAACGCCCAGCGTTCCAGGCGACCGGTGAGAGGCGGCGACTCGGTTCCCGCCGGCCGGCCGGTGATCCATCGGAACGCGGGGCGTTCCGGGCGACCGGTGGAAGGCCCGGATCGCGCTGCGGAAGGCAGGCCGGCAGTGCCCTGGAACGCCCAGCGTTCCACGGGTCGAGGGACCGGCACCGCGGAGCGGCTCAGGCGGTCACCCCCTTGTCGCGAAGGATCCGCCAGACCTTCTGGGGCGTGATCGGGATGTCGATGTTGCGAACGCCGAGGTGCCACAGCGCGTCGACGACCGCGTTCGCGATCGCCGGCGGGGCGCCGACCGTCGCCGACTCGCCGACGCCCTTCGCCCCGATCGGGTGGTGGGGCGACGGGGTGACGGTCTTCGCGACCTCCCAGGCCGGCGTCTCGAGGGCGGTCGGCAGGAGGTAGTCCATGAACGTCCCGGCGAGGTTCGTCCCGTTCTCGTCGTAGGTGATCGACTCGTAGAGCGCGGGGGCGAGGCCCATCGTCAGGCCGCCGTGGATCTGGCCGTCGACGATCATCGGGTTGATGATGTTGCCGCAGTCGTCGACCGCCACGAAGCGCCGGACGCTGACCTGGCCGGTGCCCTTGTCGATGTCGACGACGCAGATGTAGCTGCCGAACGGGAACGTCAGGTTCGGCGGATCGTAGTAGTCGACCGCCTCGAGCCCCGCCTCCATCCCCTGCGGATGGTTCGTGTAGGCGGCGAACGCGATCTCCTGGATCGTCTTCGACCGATCGGGTGAGCCCTTGACGCTGAACTTGCCGTTCGTCCACTCGAGGTCGTCCTCGGACGCCTCGAGGAGATGGGCGGCCAGCTTGCGCGCCTTGTCCTTGATCTTGCGCGAGGCCATCGCTGTGGCGGCGCCGGCCACCGGAGTCGAGCGCGAGGCATAGGTGCCGAGACCGTACGGCGCGGTGTCGGTGTCGCCGTACTCGATCTTGATGTCCTGGACCGGGAATCCGAGCTCCTCGGCGATGATCTGGGCGAACGTCGTCTCGTGGCCCTGGCCCTGGGTCTGGACGCCGATCCGGGCGAGCACCTTGCCCGTTGGATGGACCCGGATCTCGCACGAATCGAACATCTTGAGGCCGAGGATGTCGAAGTCGTGCGACGGCCCGGCACCGACGATCTCGGTGAAGGAGCTGATGCCGATGCCCATGAGCTCGCCCCGCTCGCGCTTCTCGGCCTGCTCACGGCGGAGGTCGTCGTAGCCGATGATCTCCATCGCCTTCTGGAGCGCGGCCGGGTAGTTGCCCGAGTCGTACGACCAGCCGGTCGGCGTGGTGTACGGGAACTGCTCGGGCTGGATGAAGTTCTCCATCCGGAGCTGGGCCGGGTCCTTGCCGATCTCGTGGGCGAGGATGTCGACCATCCGCTCGATCGCGTGGACCGCCTCGGTCACCCGGAACGAGCAGCGGTAGGCGACGCCGCCGGGCGGCTTGTTCGTGTACACGCCGTCGACCTCGACGAACGCGTTCGGGAAGTCGTACGAGCCGGTGATGACGTTGAACAGGCCGGCCGGGAACTTCGAGGGGTCGGCCGCGGCGTCGGTGTAGCCGTGATCGGCGATCGTCTTGACCTTGAGACCGGTGATCTTGCCGTCCTTCGTGGCGCCCAGCTCCGCGTGGATGTGGTAGTCGCGGGCAAACGAGTCGGCCTGAAGGTTCTCCGAGCGGTCCTCGATCCACTTGACCGGCTTGCCGATCAGGAACGACGCGGCGACTGCAAGGACGTAGCCCGGGTAGACCGGGACCTTGCCCCCGAACCCGCCGCCGATGTCGTGGGTCTTGACCCGGATGTTCTGTTCGGAGATCGGCAGGCCGGCGCCCGCCGCGACGAGAGCCAGGACGGTCCGGATCGCGTGCGGCGCCTGGGACGTCATGTGCAGCGTCAGCTGCTCGCGGACCGGGTCCCAGTCGGCGATGCAGCCGCAGGTCTCGATCGACGCGACGTGGATCCGGGGGATGTAGATGTCCTCGGCGATCTTCACCTCGGCGGAGGCCAGCGCTGCCTCGGCGTTCGACTTGTCGCCGGACTCCCAGTGCCAGATGTGGTTGGTCTGCTTGTCCGCGGCGCGATCCGGGCGGAGGACCGGGGCACCTTCCTCGAGTGCCTTGAACGGATCGACGACGACCGGCAGCGGCTCGTAGTCGACGAGGACTGCGGCGACGCCGTCGGCGGCCGCGTAGCGCGAGGTCGCGATGACCGCTGCGACCTCCTGGCTCTGGTACATCACGGTGTCGGTCGGCAGCACCATCTGCATGTCGCCGGCCAGCGTCGGCATCCAGTGGAGCTTGTAGCCCTCGAGATCCTTGCCGGTGACGACGGCGGCGACACCCGGCACCTTGAGCGCCTCGGACGTGTCGATCGACTTGATCTTCGCGTGGGCGTACGGGCTGCGGACGATGTCGAGCCAGAGCATGCCGGGCAGGACGAGATCGTCGATGTACTGACCCTTGCCGCGGATGAAGCGGGGATCCTCCTTGCGCTTGACCGAATGACCCATGCCCCCGACTTCGGGGGTCGTCTGGAGCTGTTCCGTGGTCATCTCGTCACTCTCGCTCAGCTCGCCGGAGCCGCTTCGATGGTCTCGGCCGCCTCGACCGGGGCCGACTCGCCGGTCTCCAGCTGGCCCGACGCCTGCTGGATCGCCTTCACGATGTTGACGTAGCCCGTACAGCGGCAGAGATTGCCGCTGATGCCCTCGCGGATCTCGTGTTCGCTGGGTTTGGGGTTCTGATCGAGCAGCCAGGCGGCCTGCATGATCATGCCGGGCGTGCAGAAGCCGCACTGCAGGCCGTGCTGGTCCCAGAACGCCTGCTGGAGCGGGTGGAGCGCGGCCCCGTCGGCCATGCCCTCAATCGTCCGGATCTCGGCGCCATCGGCCTGGACCGCGAGCATCGTGCACGACTTCACGCTCTCGCCGTCGACATGGACCGTGCAGGCGCCGCAGTTGCTCGTGTCGCAGCCGATGTGGGTGCCGGTCAGGCCGAAGACGTCGCGGAGCAGGTGGACGAGGAGGAAGCGCGGCTCGACGTCGGCCTCGCGGGCCTCGCCGTTGACCGTCAGGGCCACGTGCTGGGTGCTCACTGAGGACCTCCCTGTGCCGTCATCGACCGTTCGGCCGCCGCCCGCAGGGCCCGGACCGTCATCTCGGCGACCATCGCCCGCTTGTAGTCGGCCGGACCGTGGCTGTCGTCGGCCGGGTCGCTCTGGGCCGCGGCCGCCTCGCCGGCCGACTGGAACGCCGCCTCGCCGGGCTCCGCGCCGGTCAGCGCGGCCTCGGCGTCGGTCGCGGCGAACGGCGCCTCGCCGACCGCGGTCAGACCGATCCCCGCCTCGGCGATCCGGCCGTCGTCGCCGAGCCGGATCTGGGCCGCGACGCCGACCGTCGCGAAGTCACCTGCCCGCCGCTCGAGCTTGCGGTAGGCGCTGCCGGCCCGACCCGTCGGCAGCGGGACGGCGATCTCGACGAGGACCTCGGTCGGCTCGATCGCGGTCTGGAAGGTGCCGAGGAAGAACTCGCGGGCGGCCACCGAGCGGCTGCCCGCCGCGCTCCGGCAGACGATCGTCGCCCGGGTCGCGCAGAGCACGGCCGGCCAGTCGGACGACGGGTCGGCGTGGGCGCACGAGCCGCCGATCGTGCCGCGGTTGCGGACCTGCGGGTCGCCGATGAGCCCGGCCGCGTCGTGGAAGACCGGCATCCGGGTGGCGATCCCTTCGTCGTCGCGGATCCGGCGATGGGTCACCCGGCCGCCGATCCGGAGGCTGTCGTCGGTCCAGAGGATACCGTCGAGCCCGCTCACGTCGCGCAGGTCGACGAGCAGCCCGGGCTGGGCGAGTCTGAGCTTGAGAAGCGGGATCAGGCTGTAGCCGCCGGCCAGCAGCTTCGCCTCGCCCTCCCGCTCGGTGAGGATCCGGAGCGTCTCGTCCAGATCGGCCGGACGGACGTAGTCGAAGGGGGCGGGAATCATCGCGCGACCTTCCTCCTCCCGCCCGTCCCCACCTCGGGCGACCATGCCCGTCGCGACGGGCGCCACCGATGACGATGGGCCGACGGCCGGGGCGCGAGAGGCACCCGGCCGGAGGTCCGCTGGATCGCGTCGAGTATGCGCGTTGTGTCGTTTCTGCGTCAACGAGATTGGACAGTTGTCGCGTCGGACTGAACAGCGACACTTCATATGGCGTCGGCCGCGCCCGCTTCGCGTTTACCAGTGCTCACGGCACTGGTACGCCGGCGGGCCCAGCGCACGTCGCTCCCCGCGAGCGTGGGCTTCGTCGCCACCACTCGCCACGGCCCTGGTAGCGCCGAAGTCAGGTCCGTCACTCCCCGCGCCGCCGCCCGTCACCACCGAGGCTGGTCGATCCACGCCAACCGAGCGTGACCGTCAGCCGATTCGCGCCCGATGCGCCGCATTTCGGTTCGCCGCACGCTCGTTCGTCAGGAATTCATCGCCGTCGGTGGTAGAGGCGGTCGAGGCTTCGCGGGGGTCGAGGGCTAGGAGACTTCGGCCGGCACCGCCATCGGCTGCCCCGTCTCCAGGTAGGTCTTGAGGCCC
>DASTVH010000362.1:0-27450 GCA_035759195.1 Candidatus Limnocylindrales bacterium | reverse complement strand
CCCGCGTCCGCTCGGGGTCCGACGGCGCGCACGAGTGGACCGGCTACGTCCCGCGCGAGGAGCTGCCGTTCCTGCTGGACCCGCCGAGCGGCGTCATCGCCACCGCGAACAACGCGATCGTCGACGCCGGTTATCCCTACTTCATCGGGTCCGAGTGGGACCCCGGGTACCGGGCGGCCCGGGTCCTCGAGCTCCTCGGCGACGCCGCCGAGAACGAAGGCGTCACGATGGGCGCCCTCCGCGAGATCCAGGGCGACGTCCGGGTCCCGCGCTCGGACTTCGTCCGGCCGGCCCTCGAGAGTGCTGCGCCGTCGAGCGAGGACGGCCGGCTGCTTCGCCAGCGGATCGGCGAGTGGGACGGCCGGGCCGATCTCGGGAGCACCGGCGCGGCGGCGTATCTGACGACCGAGACGTACCTGCTCCGCGGCCTCTTCGACGACGAGCTCGGCGAGCTGGCCCGCGAATACGTCGGGGGCGGCGCTTCGTGGCAGGCGATGATCGGCCTGCTCGGCGAGCCGAACAGCCCCTGGTGGGACGATCGAACGACGACGGGCCGGGTCGAGACGGCCGACGACATCGCTGCGGAGGCGCTCGACCGGGCCGGCCTGGAGCTGCGTCGGACGCTCGGCGAGCCCGATCGCTGGACGTGGGACCGCCTCCACGTGGCGATCTTCCGGGAGCAGACGCTCGGGACGAGCGGGATCGGGCCGCTCGAGTGGTACTTCAACAGGGGGCCGCAACCGGTGGCCGGGGCCGCCGGCGTCGTGAACAACACGTATTACCAGCCACGCCGGGCATACGAGGACCCCGAGGACCCGGACTACGTGCCGGTCGGGCTCGACCGGTTGTTCGAGGTGACGAACCTGCCTTCGTACCGCCTCGTCGTGGATCTCGGCGACCTCGACGGAGCGCTCATCGTCCAGACGACCGGCCAGAGCGGCAACCCGTTCGACGGCCACTACGGCGACCTGATCGACGAGTGGGCGTCCGGGTCCCTGGTGCCGCTGCCGTTCGGTGAGCCCGCGGTCGAACGGGCGACGGTCCGCGTCCTGGAGCTGGACCCCTAGCGCCGCTCGCGGCCCGCGGATCGCCGCTCCCCGCTACTCCTCGCTGATCGGCAACGGGCCGTCGGGCACCTCGATGACGACCCGACCGTTCTCGACGACGACCGGGTAGACCTCGAGCGGCAGTTCGGCCGGCGGGTCGAGCGGCTGGCCATCCGACAGGTCGAAGCGCGACAGGTGGAGCGCGCAGGTGAGCGTGCCCGCGGTCAGGAACCCCTTGTCGAGCTCGAAGTACTCGTGGCTGCAGACGCCCTGGACGGCGGTGAACTCGCCGCCGTTGTTGATGACGAGAACCTGGTCGGTGCCGTCCACCCAGACCATCTTCATCTCGCCGTCGGCGATCTCGTCGACGCCGACGAGGTCGATCCGCCTCACGGCCGGGTCCCGCGTCGCCGCGGCCGAGGTTGTGGCGGGATCACGCCGCCGCCGCGCGGGCGATGCCGGCGTCCCACTTCGCCTCGAGCAGCTCGCGCAGGCGGTCGCGCTCTCCCTCGAGCGGCACGCGCGCGACGACCGGCTCGAGGAAGCCGAGGACGATGAACTTGCGGGCGTCGTCGGGCGGGATGCCGCGCGTCTCGAGGTAGAAGAGCTGCGCCTCGTCGATCGGTCCGACCGAGCTCGAGTGGGCCGCCCGGCGGCAGTCCGGCTGGTCGATCTCGAGGCTGGGGATCGCCACCGAGCGTGCCTTCCGCGACAGGTTCATCCCGAATTCGCCGAGGAAGCTGTCGGTGCCAACCGCGCTCTTCTCGATCACGATCATGCCCTTGAGGTACGTCCGGGCGGCGTCGAGCAGGACGCCCTTCGAGAGCAGGTTGCCGGTCGTGTCGCGCCCGACGTGGCGGGTGTATGAGGTCAGGTCGTGAAGCTGCTCGTTCGCACCGAACACGATCTCGACCTGCTCGACCGAGCTGCGATCGCCCTCGAGCCGGTTGTCGACCCGGCTCCGGACGAGCCGGCCGCCGAGCTGGGCGAGCGCCCAGTGGAGCTTGCCCTCCTCGCCGACGGTCGCCCGGCGGTGCTGGAAGACGATGTGGTCGGGCCCGAAGTCCTGGATGCTCGCGACGGCGAGCTCTGCACCCCGCCCGACGCGGATCTCGAGGGTCGACGTGAAGAGCGCCTGTCCCGAGCCGGCCGCCGCGCCGGCGGCGGCCGCGGATCGTCCGAGCTCCTCGACGACGGACGCGCTGGCGCCGTCGCCGAGCTCCACGATCGTTCGGGTCAGCAGCGCCGTCCCGGCCGCGCCGGCGGACCAGCGGACGACGATCGGCCGATCGAGGCGCACGCGATCGGGAACGCGGATCACGACACCCTGGTTCCAGCCGGCCCGGGTGAGCTGGGCGATCCGGTCGTCGGCGGGCAGCGTCTCGCCGTCGGTCAGGAGCCGCCGGGCGGTTTCCGGGTCCCGGCCGATCAGCCCGTCGAGCGTGTCGACGGTGACGCCCGCCGCCCGGGCCGCGTCGTCGACGACGAGCCCGGCCACGCGATCTTCGTCGAAGTCGGCGAAGGCGGCCGCGCCGCGCGGCGAGGCGCTCTCCGGACGCGCCGGGTCGGGAGCGCCTGCCGGCTCGGGATAGGCTCGCACGTTGCCCAGGTCGGCGGCGCGCAGGTCGATGTACGGGGTGTACAGCTGGTTGCTCTCGGTCGGCAGCTCGTCGAACCTCGCGAGGGCAGCCCGGCGGTCGGCCGCAAGCCAGTCCGGCTCAGCGGCGGCGTACGACTCGATCAGATCGCGGTCCGGGTTGAACGTCAGCTCCGATGGGGCGCGCCGCGGCGCGCGGGCAGCCCGGGCCGGCGCCCCTGCCGTCATTCGGTTGTCCGGCACGGCGCCGCCCTCACCCGAGCGACCCCTCCATCTCGAGCTTCACGAGCCGGTTGAACTCGATCGCGTACTCCATCGGGAGTTCCTTGGTGAAGACCTCGAGGAACCCCTGGACGATCAGGTTCGTCGCCTCGTTCTCGGTCAGGCCGCGGCTCATCAGGTAGAAGACCTGGTCGGCGCTGACCTTGCCGACGGTGGCCTCGTGGGTCATCGTCGTGTCGTCTTCCTGGATGTCGATGTACGGGTAGGTGTCGCTCCGGCTGATGTCGTCGAGCATCAGCGCGTCGCAGCGGACGCTCGCCACGACGTTCGTCGCGCCGGGGCTCACTTTCAGCTGGCCGCGGTACGTGGCCCGGCCGCCGTCCTTGCTGACCGACTTGCTGACGATCCGCGAGCGCGTGTTCGGAGCAAGGTGGATCGCCTTGGCGCCGGTGTCCTGGTGCTGGCCCTTGCCGGCGACCGCGACGCTGATGATGTCGGCCGTCGCGTTCGGCCCGCGGAGGTAGATCGACGGGAACTTCACGGTCTTGCGGGAGCCGGTGTTCGCGTCGATCCACTCGACCGTCGCGTTCTCGTAGGCGTGGGCCCGCTTCGTGACCAGGTTGTAGACGTCGTTCGACCAGTTCTGGATCGTCGTGTAGCGGACCTTGCTGCCCGGCAGCGCGACGACCTCGACGACCGCGGCGTGGAGGCTGTCGGTCGCGTAGATCGGGGCGGTGCAGCCCTCGATGTAGTGGACCTTGGCGCCCTCGTCGACGACGATGAGGGTCCGCTCGAACTGGCCGGTGTTCTCGCCGTTGATCCGGAAGTAGGCCTGCAGCGGCAGCGGCACCTCGACGCCCTTCGGGACGTAGACGAATGAGCCGCCCGACCAGACGGCGCTGTTGAGGGCGCTGAACTTGTTGTCCTCGGCCGGCACGACCGTCCCGAAGTACTTGCGGACGATGTCCGGGTACTCCTTGAGGCCCTGGTCCATCCCCATGAAGACGACGCCGATCTTGCTCAGCTCCTCGCGGACGCTGTGATAGACGACCTCGGAGTCGTACTGGGCCCCGACGCCGGCGAGGAACTTCCGCTCGGCCTCGGGGATCCCGAGGCGCTCGAACGTCGCCTTGATCTGGTCGGGGACGTCGTCCCACGACTTCTCTTCCCGCTCGGACGGCTTGCGGTAGTAGACGATCTTGTCGAAATCGATGCGGTCGAGCCCGTCGGTCCAGGTCGGCATCGGCCGCTGGAGGAAGTGATCGTAGGCCCGGAGACGGAGCTGGAGCATCCAGTCCGGCTCCTCCTTGAAGCCGCTGATCTCCTCGACGGTCTCCCGCGTCAGGCCGCGCTTCGTTTCGCGCAGGTAGACGATGTCGTCGTGGAAGGCGAACTCTTCGCGGCGGTCGGTGACGATCTCGCGCGTAGCGGTCATCAATTCTCCGGTTGAGGCAGCGCCTGCTCCTGCGCGGCGCCCGGTTCCGTGTAATCCCGAGTCATATTATCGGAATTAACCGGAGAAGCGTCAACGACGCGGCCATCGGCACATTGTTCGTTCAGGTAGGAAGCCGGCGGCGACCGCCGGCTGTGTGACGTCGGGCGTCGTCCGAGACGCCTGACAGATGCCGGTCCGGCGCGGTTTCCACGCTCGGCTGGTCCCGCGGCGAACCGCCGAGTGACCTCAGTGGTCGTCCAGAGACGCATCCGCACGGATCGTCCGCCGATCGCACCACGAGATGCCGGTCCGGCGCGGCCTCCACGCTCGGCTGTTCCCGCGGCGATCAGCCACGGTGGTCGCGGCAGCGATCCGGGCCGGGGATGCGCCACGACGCCGCGCCGGAGAACCCGGCGCGGCGTCCGTCAGGGAGCGTGGCGATCAGTGGGTCGTACGGAGCGAGGTGTCCTCACCGGGCCCGACCGGGACGGCCCCGAGGTCCGGGGTGGTCGTCCGAGAGGGCGTCGGGTCGAGCGGACCGCCCATCGGGCTGCGGGCATCGTCGCTGAGGAGGCTGCCCAGGTCCTGCTCGTCGTCGTAGCGGACGAGGTCGTGGCGCCGGCCGGTCACCTTCGCCTTGAGGTCGTTCACCGCCGCCCGGGCCCGGGGGCCCGTCTCGGGGGACGTGAAGAGCCACCAGATCGCGGCTGCGACCGCGCCGACGATCGCCAACCCGACGAACGGCACGAGCGGATTGCGGCGCTTGCGGCCCGGCAACCGGTCGGCGATCGGCTTCGGAAGGTCGAGCTTCGAGAAGTCGATGTCGGGCAACTCGACCCGCTTGGGGAGCTCCATCCTGGGAAGCCGGACGTCGCGCGCGGCGTGGACGAGATCGTCGCGCGTCATGTCGCGGAGGCCCTCCGGCAGCTTGATATCGGGGAGTTTGACCTCCGGCAGGTTGATTTCGGGCATGATGCGTCTCCTCTGACGGGGCTTGAACGACCATCGTCGGGCCGCTCCCGTCACAGCCCGACCCGGCGTTCCGAGCGGCGGGTTGCAGGCGCATCGCAGAGGGACACGTTGAGCTCCAGAACCAGCGCCGGCATCCTCCTCTACCGCCGCGCCGCGACCGGCTTCGAGGTCCTGCTGGCCCATCCGGGAGGACCGTTCTTCAGCCGCCGCGACGAGGGCCATTGGACGATCCCGAAGGGCGAGGTCGACGCGGGCGAGGACCTGCTCGCGGTCGCTCGAAGGGAGTTCGAGGAGGAGACCGGGCTCCCCGCGCCGAGTGGGCAGCCGGTGGCCCTCGGCAGCATCGTCCAGAAGGGCGGCAAGGTCGTCCACGCGTGGGCGCTCGAGGGCGACCTCGACCCGTCGGTCGCCGCGAGCAACACGTTCACGATCGAGTGGCCGCCGGGCTCCGGGCGCCGAAGGGAGTTCCCCGAGATCGATCGCGTCGCCTGGTTCGACCCCGCCGAGGCGCGCCGTCGCCTGAAGCCGACCCAGGTGCCGCTCGTCGAGCGGCTCGAGGCCGAGTTGGGCTGACGGACCCGGACGACGGGCGACGGCCGCCCGGTGACGACCAGCGCCGCACGGAGCTCCGCGATTTCCTGCCAGGTTCTGGCACGAATCCGACGCTACGATCCGCCTGATGGGAGCCGACGACAGCCCGCCGCACCCGCGGACGATCTCGCGAGAGGTCGCCCGCCGCTTCCTCGCCCTCCGCCACTTCCTCGGGCCGGCGCGTTCGCTGCCGCCCGAGCCGGCCAGCGTCATGACGGTCGTCGAGCGGATCGGCTCGCTCCAGTTCGACCCCCTCGAGGTTGCCGGCCGGAACCACGACCTGGTCCTGCTCTCCCGGATCGCCTGCTATCGCCGCGAGTGGACGGACGCCCTCCTCTACGAACACCGGGCGCTCTTCGAGGCCTACAACAAGGGCCTTTCGCTGCTCCCGACGAGCGAGCTGCCGTGGTACCGCTACGTCTGGGATCGGGTCCAGGCGCAGCACGCCGAGGGTGTCTTCGTCTCCCACGCAGAACTCGTCGACGAGCTCCTCGAGAGGATCCGGACGAACGGCCCACTCGCTGCGACGGACGTCGAGCCGCGCAACGTGATCGACTGGTACTGGCGGCCGACGAACGAGGTCCGGGCGGTCCTCGAGGCCCTCGCCGAATCGGGCGTCCTCGGACTTGCCCGTCGCGACGGCAACCGCCGCGTCTACGACCTCGCCGAGCGGCTCTTCCCCGCCGCGCTGCTCGACGATCGCTCGCGGAGTCCCCGCGAGCAGGCGGCCCATCGACTCCTCTCGCGGTACCGCGCCCACGGCCTCCTGGGACGGGGTGGCGGCCAGGCCGAGCTGTGGGTCGGCCTGGGGCCGGCGACGCCGCCACCGGGCGATCCGCGGCCGGGCCGGGCGGAGCTCCGCGAGGAGCTCGAGGCGTCCGGTGCGCTCCTGGCGGTCTCGGTCGAGGGAGTGAAGCGGGAACGGCTCATGGTGGGCGCCGAGCTCGCGATGCTCGATGTCGCCGAGCAGGAGGTGGCGGCCGGCGTCGGGCCGGGCGGGCGCGACCCCGGGGTTGCGTTCCTCGCGCCCCTCGACCCGCTCGTCTGGGACCGGGCCTTCCTGCGCGAGTGCTACGACTTCGACTACATCTGGGAGGTCTACGTCCCGGCGGCGAAGCGGCGCTGGGGCTACTACGTCCTGCCGATCCTCTACGGCGATCGGTTCGTCGGACGGATCGAGCCGCGGATCGATCGCAAGGCGGATACGCTCCGGATCCTGGGTGCCTGGTGGGAGGCGGGCTTCGATCCCCTCGCCGACGAGACGTTCATCGACGCGCTGGCCGCGGCGATCGATGCGCATCGGGCGTTCGCCGGCGTCCGGCGGGTGGCCTGGCCGCGGACCGCGCGGCTGCGGACCGTTGGAGCGGAGGTTCGTCGGCGGCTCGTCTGACCGCGCCCGGGGGCACAGGGACGCCGGGCCGGCCGATCCCCGGACGTCGCCGTCCGGTCGGCGGTCAGCGGCGGACGACCGCCGACCCGGTGGCCGACAGCGTCGCCTGGACGGTCGACCACGATCCCCAGTTGCCGGCCTTGTCGCGCGCCGCGACCCGGAACTCGTACGTGTGGTTCAGCGGCAGCTGGAGCGACAGCGAGCGGACCGTCGTGTTCAACCAGACCGTCGCCCATGCGCCGCCGTCGACGCGGCGCTGGACCCTGTAGGAGTGGAACCCGGACGTGAGGACCTGGAGCGGGACGTCGCCGCCGGACCACGAGACCGTCACTTTCTTCGTCCCGGCCGTCGAGCCCGACGTGACCGACGGAGCCGCCGTCGTCGCCCGGGCGCCGGTCCGGTCCGGGCCCTTGAGGAAGACCGCCGTCCAGTACTTCTTGCCGCGCGCGACGTCGACGGCGAGACCGACGCCGACGTAGTTGAACGACGTGGAGACGATGAGCTTCTTGTGCCCGGGCGAGTTGAGCCACTGGTTGTTCGCCGCCTGGACCGACGTCTCGAGGGTCGGATAGTTGTTCCAGGCGATGATCTCGCCGGCGCTGTACCAGGTGATCTTCGCCGCGCTGATGAGGTCGAAGACGTCGCGCCCGTCGGGCTGGGTGTGGCTGAAGTAGTTCTTCGTCGCCATGTCGACCGAGCGGGCCCGGGCGATCGCCATCAGCCGGGTGTCGACCTGGAGGGCGATGAGCCCGACCGCCTTGCGGTCGGCGTTGAGGGCCGCGACCATCGCGCTCTCCGCCGCCGGGATCGTCATCGTCTCGGCGGCCGCGACCGGGGCCGGGATGGCGAAGGCGGCCGCCACCAGGCTGACCGCGAGCAGGATCGGGAGGCGCGAACGACGAAGGGGCGCGGCAGTTCGGGTCATGCCCTGACGATGCCCGCCGCGTTCGCCCGGCGGTATGGCTCACGTGTCCCGACCGCACGGGACCCCTTCGTACGGCCGCGTTTCTACGGCATCGGCACGAGGCACCCTCCCGCTCCCCACCGGACCGCTCCGGGCCACGCCGGACGTCACGGCCCGCCTGTGGGACGATGGTCACCTCAACCCGTCTTCTGCCCGGAGGTGTCCGATGGCCACGACTCGACGTGCCGCCGCGACGTGGAGCGGCGACCTGCTCAGCGGACGCGGGACCGTGACCGCGTCGACGACCTCGGTCTTCAGCGACCTGCCGACGACCTGGGCGTCGCGAATCGGCGAGCCCGAGGGCGTCACGAGCCCCGAGGAGCTGCTCGCCGCGGCCCACGCTTCATGCTTCTCGATGGCCTGCTCGAACGAGCTCGCCAAGGCCGGCACGCCACCGACCCGGCTGGACGTGACGGTCGCGGTCACCGGCGACAAGCTCGACACGGGCTGGACGGTCCTGGCGGCGGCGATCACCGTCACGGGCCAGGCGCCCGGCGCGACCGAGGCGAGCTTCCGCGAGGCCGCCGAGAAGGCAAAGGACGGCTGCCCGATCTCGAAGGCGCTCAGGGGCAACGTCGAGCTCTCGGTGGAGGCGACGCTCGAGGCCTGATCGCGGGCGATCGCGCGAGGGAGCCCGGCCGGGCGAGGGCCGCGTACCCGCGCGCGCTCCTCTCAGCCGATCGTGAGCAGGCGCCGCGGGTTGGCGACGGTGATCGTCTCGATCTCCGCATCCGACACGCCCGCCTCGCGGAGGCGCGGCAGGAACGTCCGGGCCAGGTAGGTGTACCCGTTGCCGCCGTAGCGAACGAGCTGCGAGTCGTGGCAGACGTCCTGCGAGAGCAGGATCCGCTCGACGTGGCCGGCCGCGAGCAGGTCGCAGATGAGCTCGACGACACGACCCTCGCCGTGGCGCTCGAGCGGCGTGAACGCCATTCCCAGGAAGTCGAACTCGACCGTCGCGCCGCGCTCGACGATCGCCCGGTAGTAGGCTGGGTCCGGGTTCGAATCGGCATGGCCGATCACGACCCTTCCCGGATCCGCGCCCTCGGCCTCGAAGACGTCGAGCTGGTCGAGCCCCACCGCCGACTGGACGGCATGCGTCGTGATCGCCGCGCCGCTCCGCCGCGCGGCCCGGGCGACCGCCCGGTGGACCCGCTCCTCCTGGGCGCCGAGCCACGGCTTGTCGGTGCCGATCTCGCCGATGATCCCCGCGCGGATGCCGCTCTCCCCGACGCCGACCTCGAGATCGCGGACGATCTCGTCGGCAAGGGAGTCGACCGTCCGCCGGTCGATCGACGCCTCGGCGGGATAGTAGGCACCTCGGTACCAGCCGGCGCCCATGACGATGTGGAGCCCGGTCGCCCGAGCGAGCCGCGCGAGCCAGGCGGGGTCGCGCCCGACGCCGGGCAGGGTGAGGTCGACGAGGGTCCCGCCGCCGGCCGCCCGGAACGCGCCGAGCTCCTCGACGATCAGCGGTTCGTCGCGGCGCAGCTCCCAGTAGTCCCACCGGTCGGGGACGTGCCACAGGGCGATCGCGGTGTGCTCGTGGGGCAGGACCCAGCCGAGCGATGCGGGGTCGACCGGCCCGAGGACCGTCCGGACCGCAGGACCGTCGCCGCGGGCGGTCGCCTCGTCGCTCACGAGGCGTGCGCCGGGCGTCCGGCCGAGACGGAACGGATCGACTCGTACGGCTTGGCGGGCATCGGCTCGATCGACGCCGGGCGTTCACTCCCGACGGCCGCGAACAGCGGCTCGAGGAAGGCAAGGACGCGCCGCTCGGCATCCTGCCTGCGGTAAGCCGGTCCGTCCTCGGTCGCTTCGAGCACGACGCCGTCGAGGAGGGCGGCCACCCCGTGGGCGACGTGCTCGACGTCGAGCCAGCCGGGCAGCTCGCCACGGACGACGCCCTCCTGGAGGAGCAGCGCGCAGGATGTGACGATCTCGCGCCGGCGGCGCCGCAGCATCTCGCGGATCGCCGGGTCGGCGTCGACCTCGGCCCAGGCTCGGGCGAGGAGGATCGCCCGGCCGTCGGCCCGGCGCTCGGTCTCGTACTGGTCGAAGAAGAAGCCCAGCGCGGTCGCGACCCGTTCGCGGTAGTCGTCGACGGCCGCCAGGCGGTCGCGCAGCTCGCCCAACTCCAGGTCCGAGATCAGGTCGCACCCGGCGAGGATCAGCTCCGACTTGCTCCGGAAGTAGGTGTAGATCGCCCCGACCGACAGGCCTGCCTCCCGGACGATGTCCTGCATCGTCGCCCGGTGGAAGCCGTGCTCGGCGAAGACGACCGTCGCCGCCCGGACGATTCGGTCGCGAACCGCCTGTTCGTGCTCGTGGCTGACGCGGGGCATCGGCTCCTCGGCTGAAAACGAACGATCGCTCTGGTTAGCCTAGACCCAGCGAAGGCTCGATGCAACAGGAGTTGACATTCGTCCGTTGACAAAACGAATGCTCATTCTCTATTGTCGGGCGGCACTCGAGACGTCGACTTCTGCCCACTGAAAGGTCCGATCCGATGCTGTTCGCTCGCTGGGGCGCCTTCGTCTACCGGTTTCGCAGGCCCGTCGCGATCCTCGCCCTGGTCCTCGGGCTGGCCTCCCTGCCGTTCGCGGCCCAGACCGCCGGCGAACTGAGCTCCGGCGGGTGGCTTGACCGCGACGCCGAGTCCTCGCTCGTCGCCGACCGTCTCGCCGAGGAGTTCGACGCCGGTCGCAGCAGCCTCATCGTCCTGTTCCGCTCGACGGACGGGGCGGACGTCACGAGCCCGGCGGTCCAGGAGGCGATCGACGAGTCGCTCGCCGAGGTCCGCGCGGACGAGCGGGTCACCGGCACGGTCGGGTACGCCGAGACCCGCGATGCCCGGTTCCTCAGCGAGGACCGGACGGCGACCTACGTCGTCGTCGAGCTCGATCTGACGAACGAGCAGTCGGTCGCGGCGGTCGAACCGCTCCGCGAAAAGATTGCCGAGCAGCCGGGGCTTTCGTTCCAGCTGACGGGGTACGGGCCGGTCACGAAGGACTCCGCGGAGCAGTCCGAAGCCGACCTCCAGCGAGCCGAGACCGTGTCCCTGCCGATCGCGGCGATCATCCTGGTCTTCGTCTTCGCCTCGCTCGTGGCCGCGGGCATGCCGCTCCTCGTCGCGGGCCTGGCGATTCCCTCGTCGCTCGCGATCACGTTCTTCGTCGCCCAGCAGGTCGAGATGAGCATCTTCGTCCTGAACATCGCGACGATGCTCGGGCTGGCCCTCGCGATCGACTATTCGCTGTTCATCGTCAGCCGCTTCCGGGAGGAGCTCGAGCGCGGGCGGACCGTCGGCGCGGCGGTCGAGCGGGCCGTCGCCACCAGCGGCAAGGCGGTCGCGTTCAGCGGCCTCGCGGTCGCGATCGGCCTGTCCGGCCTGCTCGTGTTCGAGGCCCCGGCCCTCCGCTCGATCGGCATCGCCGGCTCGATCGTCGTCTTCTGCTCGCTCGTCTTCGCCCTGACGTTCCTGCCGGCGGTCCTCGGGATGCTCGGGCCCAGGGTCAGCGCGCTCAGCCTCCAGGGCCTGTTCCGGCGGTTCCGGCCGCGATCCGAGACCGCGGCGCCCGCGACGTCCCGCTGGGAGACCGTCGCCCGCTGGGTGATGCGCCGACCCGTCCTCGTCCTCGTGCCCACGCTCGCCCTGCTCCTCGCGGCCGGGACCCCGTTCCTCCGCCTCCAGCAGGGCGTGCCCGGCGCGGAGAGCTATCCGGCCGGGCTCGAGAGCCGCGACGCCTACGTCGCGCTCCAGACCGAATTCCCGCGCGGCGAGACGACCCCGATCGTGATCCTCGCCGACGTCGAGGGCTCGCCGCTCGACGCCGACAACGCCCTCGACCTCGCCCGCTTCAGCGCCGCACTCGCCGACCTGGAGGGCATCGACCGGGTCGAGGGCCCGTTCAGCCTCGAGGACGCCGCGACCGGCGAGCCGATGACCCCCGAGGCGGTCGCCCAGCTGTGGGCGACGCCGCGCGACCAGTTGCCGCCGGAGCTGGCGGCCGGGCTCGAGCGCCTCGAGGCGGCCTACGTCAGCGGCTCGACCGTCCGGCTCGACGCGATCAGCCCGATCGACGCGGCCCAGCCCGAGGCCAGCGCGCTCATCCCGGTCGTTCGCGACCTCGATCCGGGCGACGGGATCGAGACGTCGGTCGGCGGCACGGCCGCGCTCGGCCACGACTTCCTCCAGTCGCAGGCCGAACGGGCGCCGCTGGGCGTCGGGATCCCGCTGATCGCGAGCGGCTTCATCCTGTTCCTCCTCTTCGGCTCCCTGATCCTGCCGCTCAAGGCCGTGTTGATGACGCTCCTCTCGATCAGCGCGTCGTTCGGTGCGCTCGTCTGGATCTTCCAGGAGGGCAACCTGGCGGGGCTGCTCGCCTTCGATCCGCTCGGCTACACGATCGCCGGCAACCCGATCATCATGTTCTGCACGCTGTTCGGACTCTCGATGGACTACGAGGTGCTCCTGCTCTCACGGATCCAGGAGGCCTACCGGCGGACCGGCGACAACACCGCCTCGGTCGCGGAAGGGCTGGCCAAGACCGCCCGGATGATCACCGGCGCCGCGCTCGTCATGATCAGCGTCTTCGCCGCGTTCGCCCTCGCCGACGTGATCACGATCAAGAGCATCGGCGTGGGAATGGCGATCGCGGTCTTCATCGACGCGACGATCATCCGGGTGCTCCTCGTCCCGGCCGCGATGCGGCTCATGGGCCGCTGGAACTGGTGGGCGCCGGGCATCTTCGGGCGGTTCGTGGATCGGCTGGGCTTCAGCCACGCCGAGGACGAGGACGAGATCTCCGACGCGGCCGCCCGCGCCGACGCGGCGGCGAGTCGCTCGGCCGGACTCGCCGGGACGTAGACTCCGGGGCGATGGACGAGCGACCGGTCCCGGGCGAGCGTGTGGTCCGCGTCTACGGCTGGCGCTGGGGCGACGACGAGCAGCGCCGGCCGGGGCTGCCCTGGATCGGCGTCTTCCTCGTCGTCTTCGGGGCGATCCTGCTCATCGAGCAGGCCCTGCCCGAGTTCCGGCGGCTGGGCGACGTCGCGGTCCTCGCCGCGGGCCTCGCCTCACTCGTCGTCTGGATCCTGCGACGTGGCACGATCGCCCTGTACGCCGGTGCGTTCCTCACGGCGCTCGCGCTGCCGGGAACGATCGAGGCGCTCCAGGGCGCCGATCTCGGGCCGGGCTGGGGCACGCTCTTCTTCGGCCTCGCCTTCTTCCTCGTCGCGGCCGTCCGGCTGTGGCGGGGCGGCGGCGTGGGCTGGCAGGCGTTCTACGGCGGGATCCTCGTCCTGATCGGCGGCTCCCAGATCGCGAAGCCCGACCTTGCCGCGCTGGCCTGGCCGCTCCTCCTCGTCGTGATCGGCGCGTTCCTCCTCATCCGCGGCCGCGCCTGAGCGGCCGCGCCGGGCCGAGATTCAGTCGCCGGCGGCTCCGCTCCCGGCGGGCAAGGCCAGGCCGGCGGCGGCTTCCTCGATCGCGGTCGCGAGCGCGTCGGCGATCCGGATGAGCTCGAGATCGGTGACGACGAACGGCGGACCCAGGACGATCACGTCCCCGTCGACCCCGTCGGCCACGCCGGTGCCCGAGTAGAGCAGCACGCCGCGCTGCTTCGCCGCCCGGACCACGGACTCCGCGAAGCGGGCCGTCCGTGGCACGGGCCTCCGGGTCGCCCGATCCGCCACGAGCTCGACGCCGAGAAGGAGGCCGCGGCCCCTGATCTCGCCGACGAACGGGTGATCGGCGAGTCGATCGTGGAGGAGGGCCAGGAGCCGCTCGCCTTTGGCGGCGCTCGCCGCGACAAGACCCTCCTCGCGCAGGATCCGGAGCACCTCGCGCGCGACTGCGGCGCCGGCCGGAGCGTGGGAGTACGTGAAGCCGTGGACGAAGCCGCCCGCCGAAGTCACCGCCGAGTGGATCGCGTCCGACGCGGCGACGAAGCCGAACGGCCAGTACCCCGACGTCGCACCCTTCGCCGCGACCACGACGTCGGCCGTGACGTCCCAGTGGTCGAGCCCGAACCAGCGGCCGGTCCGCCCGAAGCCGGTCATCACCTCGTCGGCCACGACGAGGACGCCGTGGCGGCGGCAGACCTCGGCGACGAGCGGCCAGTAGCGATCGGGCGGTGCGACCGCACCGAGCGTCGCCCCGACGATCGGCTCGCTCACGAACGCGGCGACGGTCCGCGGATCGGCGGCCTCGATCGCCCGCTCCAGCTCGGCGGCCAGCTCGTCCGCATCGCCGAGGGCGTGGCTGTCGGGTTCGCCCGCCCGGTACGGATACGCCGCCGAGACGTGCCGGAACCGGCCGAGCCAGCCCTCGTACGGCCGCCGCAGCGGCCGGCGGCCGGAGAGATCGAGCGCGCCCAGGCTGTTGCCGTGATAGCTGCCCCAGCGGGAGATGACGATCCAGCGCTCGGGCTCGCCGCGGGCAAGGTGATACGAGCGAACGAGCTTCAGCGCGGTCTCGATCGCCTCCGACCCGCCGCTCACCGGATAGATCGCCGGGCCGTCGACCGGCAGCAGCGGGCCGATCTCGCGGGCGTAGGCCTCGAGCGGCTCCGTCGTGAACGCGGACCCATGGGCGTAGGCAAGTCGAGCGGCCTGGTCGGCCAGCGCGTCCGCGACCGACCGCCGGCCGTGGCCGACGTTGACGACGACGGCCCCGCCGGCGGCGTCGAGGTACTCGCGGCCGGCGGCGTCGACGATCGTCGAGCCGTGCGCCTCGACCGCGACCGGCAGTGCCGGGTCGAGGGACCGCCGGAAGACGCGGCCCGACCGCGGTTCGGATGTGGGGGCCATCGTCGAGATTGTACGTGGGGACCGACGCTCCTTCGCCCTGCGTGCCGTTCAGCCAGGACCGGGCCCTCGGAACTGTGGCGGCAAAACGTCGCACAATGGTCGGGGCCACTTCCATCGAACGATCCCGAGAGACGCATGCCCGACGCCGCCACTGGTTCGCGGGCCGCCACCGCCGGGGCCGACGCCGCGGCGGACAACCCCGAGGCCTACGTCGCCCGCGATCGCCGCCAGGCGCTCGCCCGTCACGCCGACATGCCCGACCGCGTTCGTGGGGCGGCGCTCTTCGCCGACATCTCCGGGTTCACGCCCCTCACCGAGGCGCTCGCGAACGAGCTCGGCCCGCAGCGCGGCGCCGAGGAGCTGACAGCGAACCTCGGGCGGGTCTTCCACGCGGTCATCGCCGAGCTCGACCGATATGACGGCAACGTCATCTACTTCTCGGGCGACGCGATCACGTGCTGGATCGACGGCGACGACGGGTTGCGCGCGGTTGCCGCGGCCTTCGCGATGCAGGACGCGATGGCCCGTGTCGGCGAGGTCCGGACGCCGGGCGGTTCGGTCGTCCGCCTCGCGCTCAAGGTCGCGGTGGCGGCCGGCCCCGCCCGTCGCTTCGTCGTCGGCGATCCGGAGCTGCAGCTGATCGACGTGCTCGCCGGGCGGCTCATCGACGAGCTCGCCGAGGCCGAACACCACGCCGACAAGGGCGAGGTCGTCCTCGATCGATCCGTCGTGGCGGCCCTCGGCGATCGGGTCGTCCTCGGCGAGGCGCGTGGTCGCGACGGCGCGGAGCCATCTGTGTATGTGGCCCAGGGCCTTGCCGTGAATGTGTCTGAGTCGCCGGCCGTCGAGCCACCACCGCTGCCCGACGAGCTCGTCCGGCCCTGGCTGCTGCCCGCCGTTCACGAGCGCCTTCGATCGGGACGCGGCGAGTTCCTCGCGGAGCTGCGCCCGGCGTTCCCGCTGTTCCTGCGGTTCGGCGGCATCGACTACGACGACGATGACGAGGCGATCGCGAAGCTCGACGAGTTCGTCAGGCGGGCCCAGCGGGTCATGGCCACGTTCGGGGGCAACGTCCTCCAGCTGACCCTCGGCGACAAGGGCGCCTACCTCTACGGCGTCTTCGGATCGCCGATGGCCCACGAGGACGATGCCGCCCGCGCGGCGGCCGCGGCCCTCGAGCTGCGGGACCTCGAGGGGACGACCGAAGCCTCCGGCATCCAGATCGGAATCGCCCACGGCCGCCTGCGGAGCGGCACCTACGGCCACGCGATGCGTCGGACGTTCGTGTGCCTCGGTGACGCCGTCAACCTCGCCGCCCGGCTCATGTCGGCCGTGCCGCCCGGCAGGATCTACGTATCGGACGACGTCCGCGCCGCGGCGGGCGAGACCTTCATCTGGGAGGACCTGGCGGGGTTCTCGGTCAAGGGCAAGAGTGGGGTCATCGTCGCGCACGAACTGACCGGGTCGCTCGAGCGGGCGTCCCGTCGGCGGATCCGGTACGAGCTGCCGCTCGTGGGTCGGCGGGCCGAGCTCGGGGTGCTCGATCGCGCGCTCGAGACCGCGCTCGGCGGTGAGGGCCGGATCGTCGGGATCGCCGCCGAGGCCGGCATGGGCAAGTCGCGGCTCGTTGCGGAGTTCGTCCGGTCGGCGCGTCGGCGGGGCATCGCGGTCGCGTTCGGCGAGTGCCAGTCGTTCGGCACGAACTCGAGCTACGCGGTCTGGGTCGAGATCTGGCGCCGCCTCATCGGGATCGACGACGTCGAGGACCCCGGCCGGCAGCGGGCGATCGTCGGCGAGTTCCTCGCCTCGATCGACCCTGACCTCGTCGCCCGCATGCCCCTGCTCGAGGCGGTGCTGGGACTCGAGATCGCCGAGAACGACCTCACCGCAGCCCTCGACGCGAAGCTCCGCAAGGCGTCGCTCGAGGACCTGCTGGCTCGCAGCCTTGCGACGCTCGCGGCCCGCGAGCCGGTCGTCGTGGTCCTCGAGGACTGCCACTGGATCGACGAGCTGTCGCGCGACCTCCTCGAGGCCCTCGCCCGATCCGCGGCCGGAGCCGGCGTGCTCATCGTCCTCGCCTACCGGCCGGCGGCCGAGCCCGGCGGCGGCCTCGGCATCGAGCGCCTGCCGTCGTTCTCGGAGATCAGTCTCGCGCTCATGGACGAGGCCGATGCGGCGGAGCTCATCCGCTCCAAGCTCGAACAGGTCGCCGGGGCGGAGGCGCGCGGTGAAGGCGGCGCGACCGGCGCCGGCGACGAGCTCGTTGCCCTCGTCACCGCCCGGTCGGGCGGCAATCCGTTCTACATCGAGGAGCTCATCAGCTACATCTCGAACCGGGGCATCGATCCCGCCGACGCCGCCGCCATCCGCGCCCTCGACCTGCCGGAGAGCCTGCACAGCCTCGTCCTGTCGCGCATCGACACCGTCGCCGAGGGCCCCCGCCGGACGCTCAAGGTGGCGAGCGTCGTCGGGCGGCTGTTCCGGGCCCCGGTCCTGCCGGGAGCCTACCCCGAACTTGGTGACCTTCCGGCCGTCGTTTCCGAGCTCGACCTGTTGCGCGGGCTCGATCTCGTGTCGCTCGATCGGGAAGCCGACCAGGCGTACCTCTTCAAACACGTCGTGACCCAGGAGGTCGCCTACGAGAGCCAGCCCTTCGCGGTGCGGGCGATGCTCCACGGGCGGGTCGGGCGCTACCTCGAGGCCGAGGCCGGCGACGCCGTCGACCGGATCGTCGACCTGCTCGCCCACCACTTCTGGCACGGTGACGACGAGGAGCGAAAGCGAACCTACCTGGCACGGGCCGCCGACGCCGCCCGGGCGGCCTACGCGAATGCGGCCGCCATCGACTACCTCGAACGGCTCATCCCGCTCCTCGACGGGAGCGCGCGGGTCGACGCGATGCTGAAGCTCGGCAAGGTCTTCGAGCTCGTCGGCTCGTGGCCGCGAGCCGAGGAGGTGGACCTCGCGGCGCTCGAGCTGGCAGCCGCGATCGACGACCGCCGAGCCCAGGCCTGGAGCCATACCGCGCTCGCCGAGGTCGCCCGGAAGCAGGGCCGGTACGACGAGGCAAGTCGGCGCCTGGACGAGGCCGCGGCGCTCTTCGCCGCGACCGGCGCAGAGGACGGGGCCGGCCAGGTCCTCCACCTCGCGGGCACGGTTGCCGCCCAGCGCGGCGACCTGGAGAACGCCCGGTCCCGCTACGAGGAGAGCCTCGCGATCCGCGAGCGCCTCGGCGACCGAGCCAGCATGGGCGGGCTCTACTCGAACCTGGCCGTCATCGCCGAGTATGGCGGCGACTTCGAGGGCGCCCGGGCGCTCAACGAGCGGGCGCTGGACATCCGGACCGAGGTCGGTGATCGATGGGCGATCGGCGTCTCCCAGAACAACCTCGGGATGGTGGCCCTCCACCAGGGCCAGTTCGAGGAGGCGCGCGGCAGGTTCGAGGAGGCCATGCGCCTCAACCGCGAGGTCGGGGACGCCTGGATGGTCGCGATCTGTCACAACAACCTCGGCAACGCGAACCGCGGGCTCGGCGACGGCCGGGCCGCGCGCGAGCACTACGCAGCGAGCCTCCGGGCCTACCGCGACTACGACGATCGGTGGGCGCTGGCGTTCCTGCTCGAGGACGTCGCGATCCTCGCGGCGCGCGACGAGGGGCCGGGAGCAGGCGCAGCGTTCGAGCTCCTCGGGGCGGCGGAGGCGCTCCGCGAGGCGATCGGCTCACCACGTGGGACGAGCCTCGAGGATGACCTGACACAGCAGCTGGCTGCCGGCCGCGAGGCCATCGGGCCCGCGGCGGCCGACGCCGCGGTCGCCCGGGGTCGGGCCTACACGCTCGCCCGGGCGATCGAACGCGGGCTGGAGGTCTGCGAGGCGACGCCGACGCGATAGGACGAATGTCGGCGCGTTGGCACCGCGATCGTCTGGTTCCTCCTTGCACCACCCCGAGTCGCAGGGTACGGTGGGCCGGTCCAGTGGGCCCTGATGGGGAGGGCCCCAGCGCGCAAGTCTCGTGAGGGTGTAATTGTGGTTGCCCGGCGTCCGTCAGTCGGCAGTGGTTCACGTCGGGCGCAACGGGCCAGGAGGCGGCATCTGGCCGCGGTCCTCCCGGTGGTGCTCGCCGCCGCGTCGCTGCTGACCGCGCCGGCCGCCCTCGCGGTCCCGAGCCAGCCTCCAGCCGCGCCGGACGCGACCGTGGCGCCGGGCGCTCCCGCGGGCAACCTCGTCGACAACGGCGGCTTTGAATCGCCCGTCATCCCCGTGAACTCGTTCGCCCAGATCGATCCCGGCAACCTGACCGATTGGACGATCGAAGAGGGCTCGGTCGACCTCGTCTCCGAGCCGTACTGGGGTGCCCCGGAGGGGGCCCAGGTCCTCGACGTCGACGGCACGATCGGCGCGGTCACCGCAGCCACGATCTCGCAGAACGTCCCGACGACCCCCGGCACCGCGTACACGCTCGGGTTCGTCTACTCCGGCAACCCCGACTGCGGCGATATCGGCGACGTCTCGCTCGACGTCGTCTGGGGCGGCGCGGTGGTCGGCACCGTGACTCACGACACAGCGGCGAACCTGCCCGACCGCTCGGTCGAATCGTTCGACTACCAGGACTTCTCGGTGGCGGTCCTCGGGGCCGGCGGCGGCGCCGAGTCGACGGAGCTCGAGCTCCGCTCGAACAGCGCCCCGACGAACACCTGCGGGATCGTCCTCGACGACGTCTACGTCGTCCACGCGACGCCGCCGGTCTGGCAGGCGATCGGCGACGGCGTCGTCACCGTCCTCAACGACGGCTCGACCGGCGCGCCGAAGTTCAGCTACAACCACGACCTGGGGGTCGCGTCGGGGGTGAGCGGCGAGTGGTCGTTCTTCACGACGGCCACGACGACCGAGACGCTGAACGTCCCGTACACGTACACCGGCCTCCACGCCTGGTTCCAGGTCACGGTGACGCTCGAGGCGTTCGTGATCAGCGCCGATGCCGGCGACACGAGCGTCCAGCTCGTCGACGACGGCCCCACGAGCTGCTGCACGCCGCCCTCGAACGGCTTCTCGTACACGGGCTCCGTCCCGTTGAGCGTCGAGCCCGGCGACATCTACGGCTTCACGATGACCGGCTCGAACTTCGATCTCAACTCATTCCTGACCGGTACGTTCACCGTCGGTGGCGAGGCGCCGGCGCCGGTGCTCATGCGGGCGGTCTCGACCGGCGGCACCGGTGCGACGATCCTCGGTCGGGCCGACGGGATGCCGTCGACCGCGATCACCGTCGAGGTCTCGACCGCGGACACCTGCACCGACGGTGCACTCGACGCCGGGGCGCCCGTCGGCGGCGGCCCGGTCACGGTCACGACCGATGACGAGGGCTACTTCGCCGCGAGCGTCGGGGGCGTCCAGCCGGGCGACTATGTCACCGCCCGGCTCACGAGCCCGGCCCTGACGTCCGACTCGACCTGCATCGTCAGCTCCGCCGACAACGACTTCTGGCCGAAGGCCCTCGACCTCGACGGCTCGTCGCTCACGGCCGAAGACGTCCTCGACAGCCAGGGCAAGGCCCGCTGGTACAAGTTCAGCGTCACGCCCGGCCAGCGGATCGACGTCAGGCTGAGCGGCCTGCCGGCCGACTACGACCTCGCGGTCTTCAAGGACATCGGCAAGGAGTTCCTCGCCCTGCTCGAGCCCGAGGATGCCGGAGACCTGACGCGGCTGAGCGCGGAGTACGCGCCGTCGGTCTTCAGCCCCTCGGTCTTCAGCCCGAGCGTCTTCTCGCCATCGGTCTTCAGCCCCGATGCGTACGCGCCGTCGGTCTTCAGCCCCTCGGTCTTCTCGCCGTCGGTCTTCAGCCCGAGCGTCTTCTCGCCGTCGGTCTTCAGCCCCTCGGTCTTCTCGCCGTCGGTCTTCAGCCCGAGCGTCTTCTCGCCGTCGGTCTTCAGCCCGAGCGTCTTCTCGCCGTCGGTCTTCTCGCCGTCGGTCTTCAGCCCGAGCGTCTTCAGCGCCACGGAGGTCAGCCAGGCCTTCTCGAGCGCCCAGACCCGCTCGATCATCGGCGTGTCGGCGACGCCCGGCACCGGCGACGAGACGGTCGTCGTCAACAGCTTCAACAACACCGGCGAGTTCTACGTCCGCGTGGCCGGCCATGCCGGCGCATTCGACACCGGCGCCCAGTTCACGGTCGAGATCGCGAAGGGCGCCACCGACTGCGCCGCCGTCAGCGACACGACCCTGACCCCCCGCGCGGACGCCGCCGCGACCGGTGTCACGAGCGTCATCCTCACCGATTCATCCCGGCTCGACCTCGGCGACAACTCGCCGGGCACGGCGGCCGGCAAACTCGCCGCGTTCGCCGCGCGGCCCGAGGTCGGCGGCGTGATCGTCGACGTCGCGAGCGACGCCCGCGTCGCGCAGCTCAAGGCCCAGGCCGACGCGAACAAGGCCTGCCCGTTCGCGACGAACCTCCTCGCCGAGGAGATCAAGGCGATCGTCGACTCGTACCGGGCGAACAACCCCGGCCTGCGCTACGTCGTCGTCGTCGGCGGCGACACCGTTATTCCGTTCTTCCGCTACCCGGACCAGAGCCTGCTCGGCCAGGAATCGGGCTACGTCCCGCCGGTCAAGAGCGACTCGATCTCCGAGGCCGCCCTCCGCAACGACTTCGTCCTGAGCCAGGACGCGTACGGATCGGGTGTGTCGGTCTCCCTGCGCACGAGCGACTTCCCGGTGCCCGGCCTCGCCGTGGGCCGGCTCGTCGAGACGCCGGCGGAGATCGCCGGGATGCTCGACGCGTACACCTCCGCGGGCGGCGTCGTCGCCCCGGGGTCGTCGCTCGTCACCGGCTACGACTTCCTCGAGGACGCCGCGAATGCGGTGAAGGCCGAGCTTCAGTCGGGCACCGGCTCCGCGTCCGACACGCTCATCACCCCGAACGGCGTCTCGCCCCAGGACCCCGCGTCGTGGACGGCGACCCAGCTCCGGGCGAAGCTGTTTGGCAGCCGCCATGACGTCATGTTCCTCGCCGGTCACTTCAGCGCCAACAGCGCCCTCGCCGCCGACTTCCAGACCAGCGTCCTGACGACGGAGCTCGCCGCCTCGACCGTCGACCTCACGAACGCGATCGTCTTCAGTGCCGGCTGCCACTCGGGTTACAACATCGTCGACGGCGAGGCGCTGCCCGGCGTCGCCGAACCACTCGACTGGACCCAGGCCTTCGCCCAGAAGCGGGCGACGCTCATCGCCGGCACCGGCTACCAGTACGGTGACACCGACTTCCTCGAGTACAGCGAGCGGCTGTACCGCGACTTCGCCCGCGAGCTGCGGGCCGGAACCGGCGTCGTCTCGATCGGCGAGGCGCTCGCCCGGGCCAAGGTCACCTACCTCGGGACGACGCCCGACATCCGGGGGATCCATGAGAAGGCGATCCTCGAGGCGACGCTGTTCGGCCTGCCGATGCTCGGTGTGAACATGCCGGCCGGTCGCGGCGGCGTGCCGGGCACCGGCCCGACGATCAATCCGACCGAGGTCGGTCCGGTCAACGGCACCGACCTCGAGCTCGCGACCCACGACCTGACGGTCGCCCCGAGCCTCACCCCGCACACGCTCGACCTCAAGAACCCGCCGTACGACGCGATCCCCGGCACGTTCACGACCGCCTCCTGGCTGTCGGGACCGAACGGCGTCGTGACCAATCCGGCCGAGCCGGCCCTGCCCCTCGCCGCGGTGAACGCGACGTCCAACGACGGGACGCAGGTCCTGCGCGGCGTCGGCTTCCGCGGCGGCACCTACACCGATACCTCGCCCGTCGTGCCGCTCACCGGCGCACCGACGACGGAGCTGCGCGGAGTCCACGCGCCCTTCACCTCGCCGGTCTTCTACCCGATGCGGATGTGGAACCCGAACTACTACGGGGCGCTCGGCGGCAGCGGCGGCACGAACCTGCTCGTCACGCCGGTCCAGCACAGGGCCGATCCGGCCAACGCCGGTTCGAGCATCCGGCGAACGTTCTCGAACCTGAACCTGCGCCTCTTCTACAGCAGCAACCTGACGACAGCAGCGCTGTCCGACGCGCCGTCGATCGTCGGCGTCTCGGCGCAACCGAACGGCACCGCCGTGGACTTCGCGATCCAGGTCGTCGGCGACCCGAAGGCGCTGGTCCGCGAGGTCTGGATCACCCACACGAGCGGGACCGGGACGTGGCAGGCGCTCGACCTGGCCCAGGACCCGGCCGACTCGAGCCGCTGGCTCGGCAGCCTGCCGGCCGCGGGACCGAACCTCCAGTTCGTCGTCCAGGCCGCGAACGGCCTGGGGCTCGTCGCCTTCGACGACAACCGCGGGTCCTATTACTCCGTGACGGCCGGCGAACCTGCCGCAACCGAGCTGACACTCATTTCGCCGCCGAGCAGCGGCACCTTCGGGGAGAGCCCCGTGATCACTGCCGAGCTGACGTCGGGCGGATCGCCCGTCGCCGGCAAGGCCGTCATCGTGTCGATCGGCGGGTCGGGCGTGCTTGCGACGACCGGCTCGAACGGTCGGGTCGCGGCGGCCGTCCCGCTGAACTCGGTGCCCGGCGAGACCCAGATCACCGCCTCCTTCGCAGGCGACGCAGCCTTCGGCCCGTCGGGCGACAGCCATTCCCCGTTCACGATCGGCAAGGCGACGAGCAGCCTGTCGGCCTTCACGACCCAGGCCAGCGTCGTCGTCGCGGGCGGCAGCAGCGGCGTCACCACGATGCTGACCGCGGCCGTCGGCAGCGGCGCGCAGCCGCTCGCGTTCGAGACGGTCACGTTCACCCTCGCCGGCCCGAGCCCGAAGACGTACTCGACGATCACCGACTTCACCGGCAAGGCGACCCTGCCGACGGGCGGACTCGGCGGCGGGACGTACGACGTGTCCGCGTCGTTCGCCGGCAACGCGACGTACACCTCGGCGACCCGGAGCGGGGCGCTCACGGTGTCGACGTTCACCGGCTTCTTCGCGCCGCTCAACAACCTGCCGACCATCAACTCGGCGAAGGCGGGAAGCACGATCCCGGTGAAGTTCAGCCTCGGCGGCGACCGCGGCCTGGCGATCTTCGCGACTGGCTACCCGAAGGCCACGAAGATCCCCTGCGTTACCGGTGAACCGGTCGACACCGTCGAGGAGGTGACGACGGGAACCAGCGGCCTGACCTACGACCCGCTGACGGACCGCTACCAGTACAACTGGAAGACCCCGAAGTCGTACGCGGGCTCGTGCTACCGACTCGACGTCCGGTTCACCGACGGGAGCACCTTCACGGCCTCGTTCGTGTTCAACAAGTAGTCGCGCGCCGGAGCCCCGCCGGGCGGGGCTCCGGCGGCGCGCGGGGGCCAAGCCATACGCTCCCGGGCTGAGCGCAAGCGTCTCTGAGGCCGCTCTTCGGCGAGTGCCGGCGCGCGAATTCGCATTTGGAGGCTGATTCGCCCGGCGGCGCCGGTCGTCTGGCCCCTCGAAATCGGATAACGCTTCCCAGGAAGCCCAACGGACGGAACGCACTACGGCGCTGGGGCAGGGCACCGCCGAGCAGCGGAGCGAGCGGGCGTCGGACGCCCCGGCGAGCAGCACAGGCGCCAACGCGGCCGTGGCCGCCACGGCCCGACAGCCGCCGGAACGCGGCAACCCCGGCAGGTGTATGGGCTACGGTGACCGTGGAGGGCCGTCCACTGGAAGACACCGAGCTGCACGACGCCACACTCATCGGGCGCGCGCGCGCGGGCGAGGTCATGGCCTACGAGGAACTGGTTCGCCGCTACCAGGACGTCGCCGTCCGGACCGCCCACCTGCTCGCCCCCGACGGCGACGCCGAGGACGCGGTCCAGGACGCGTTCGTCAAGGCTCACGCAGCCCTGCCTCGATTCCGCGACGGCGCCCCATTTCGGCCGTGGCTCCTGCGGATCGTGGCGAACGAGGCCCGCAACCGCCGGAGGTCGGCCGGCCGCCGGGTCGGCCTCGCCCTCCGGGCCGCCGAGGATCGCCGGCCGGGTGATGCGGCTCCATCGCCCGAGTCGGCGGTCCTCGCCGACGAGACCCGTGCGACGCTGCTCGCCGCCGTGAACGCGCTCCGCGCCGAGGATCGCGAGATCATCGCGGCGCGCTTCTTCCTCGAGCTGTCCGAGGCCGAGACCTCCGAGGTCCTTGGGCTTCCCCGCGGCACCGCGAAGTCGCGGCTGTCCCGGGCGCTGGGTCGGTTACGCGAGCGGCTGGCGGTCGAGGCGGGAGGCGACCGATGACCGAGCCGAGGATGCCGCTCCACGTGCTGCCCGACCCAGCGCTCGAGGACGCCCTGCGGGGACTCGGCTCGAGCCTCGCGATTCCGGCCGTCCGGGCCGGACCCGACGACCCGGCCGCTCGGGCCGGCCGCCGGATCGCCGAGGCGGGTGGCAGCCTCCCGATGCTGCGGGCCTGGCGGCTGCGCCGCAGCCTCGTTCTCGCCGTCGCCGCAGTGCTCGTCATCGCGGCCGTCGCCGCGGCGGTCGGCCTCGGCCTGCCCGGCCTCAGGTTCGTCTTCGGGGACCCGCCGCCGGTCCCCTCGACCTCGCCGACGCCGACCGGCCCCGTCGGTCCGCCCGGTTCCGGGCTGGGGCTGGGTACGGCCGTCTCGGTCGCCGAGGCAGTGCGAGCGGCCGGCTTCGACCTCCGGCTGCCGACCGACCCCACCGTCGGCCCGCCCGACGCCGCCTACGTCGCATCGTTCGGGGCCGTCTCGCTCGTCTGGGAGCCCGCTCCGAACCTGCCCGCGACCGCCTTCGGCGGCGTCGGCCTCCTCATCACCGAGTTCCGCGGCGACGTCGACGAGGGCTACTTCGAGAAGGCGCTCCACTTCGACGCGGTCGTCACGCGTGTCACGGTGGGCGGCGAGCGTGGGTACTGGATCTCCGGACCTCCCCACTTCTTCATCTACCTCGACCCCCGCGGCGAGCCCGTCGAGGACAGCCGGCGGATCGTCGGCGACACCCTCGTCTGGACGGACGGCGAGCTGACACTCCGGCTCGAGTCGGCCCTCGGGATGGAGGCCGCTCTCGGCCTCGCCGAAACGTTCGAGTAGCGCGCGCGTGACGGGCGGCCCGGACGATTTGGGCCGGATGTCATGTCATGCGACCGTGCCCGGATCGGCATACTGCCGTCCATGAACGAGCTGCTGCCAGACGCCCCGACGACCTCACCTTCCGTCGTTTCCGGCGACGTCCCGGAACCTTCCGGGCTGTCCCGCCGGCGATTCCTGCGCAGCGCCGCGATCGCCGGCGGCGGCCTCGTGGCCGCCGGCGTGGCCGCCTGCACGCCGGGCTCGGTCGCCCCGTCGTGGACGTACGCGCCGCCGGCGTCGGGCGAGCCGGCCGCGACCCCGGGCGCCTCGGGCGGGGCCAGCCCGGCGCCATCGGCCTCGATGGACCACTCCCCCGCGCCGTCGGCCTCGGCGTCCGCGCCGCCGGTCGATCACGACGCGAACGCGCTGGCGGTCGTCGAACGCTTCCTCGACGGCGAGTACGGCAAGGTCGAGGGAGCCGGCAATCAGCCGCTCGAGCCGCGCCTGGAGGGCGACGTCAAGGTCTTCGACATGACGATCGACATGATCGAGCACCGGATCGACGCGATGAAGGAGCCGCTCGCGGCGCTCGGCTTCAACGGCACGTGGCCGGGACCGCGCCTCGAGGTCGTCGAGGGCGACACGGTCCGGGCGATCTTCAAGAACAACCTCGACGAGACGACGGGCATCCACTTCCACGGCCAGGTGCTGCCGAACGCGATGGACGGCGTGCCGCACGTGACCCAGGACCCGATCCAGCCAGGGGAATCGTTCACCTACGAGTTCGTCGCCCGCTCGACCGGCTCGCACATGTACCACTCACATCACAACGCGACCGACCAGGTCGGTCGCGGACTCCTCGGCGCGTTCATCGTCCAGCCCCGCGACGATGGTCAGCGCTACGAGAGCCTCTACGGGATCAGCCAGGACATCGTCTGGATCAGCAACGACTCGCTCGGCGGCTTCACGATCAATGGCCGTGGCTTCCCGGCCACCGCCCCGATCGTCGCGAACCTCGGCGAGAAGATCGCGATCCGGTTCATGAACGAGGGCTCGATGATGCACCCGTGGCACCTCCACGGGATGCCGATGCACGTCGTCGCCAGGGATGGCTTCCCGCTCGGCAGCGCGGCCTTCTTCTGCGACACGCTGGGGGTGAATCCCGGCGAGCGCTGGGACGTGATCGTCGACTGCAACGCCCCGGGGGCATGGGCGTTCCACTGCCACATCCTTCCCCACGCCGAGGGTCGCGACGGGATGTTCGGGATGGTGACGGCGCTGGTCGTCCAGGAAGCCGCGAGCGCATCGGCGGGTTCAGCGACAGGGTCGGCGGCGCTGGCTCGGGCCGCCGTGCCGGGCTCGGCGGCCGGGCGGGCGGCAGGTCCGGT
>DASTVH010000361.1:0-3018 GCA_035759195.1 Candidatus Limnocylindrales bacterium | reverse complement strand
TGAGAACGGCGAAGCGGTGCTGACGCCGGGCGGCGCGCCGCTGCCGACTCTCCGGATCCTGCCCCAGGGCATCAGCCGCAAGCGCCTCGAGCAGGCGATCCGCGACCTCCAGCTGCCGGTCCAGATCGCCCGGGAGGTCGACGAGGCCGACGTCGTCATGACCCTCAAGAACGAGTACAAGCAGAAGACCCCGATGCTCCGCGAGGCCGAGGACCGGGCCCTCCCGATCTACGTCCTCAAGGCCAATACTGTCCCCCAGATGCAGTCGAGCCTGACCTCGATCTTCTCGCTCGAGATCGACCCGCGGGAGGCGGCCCTCCGGGAGACGGAGGATGCGATCGGGATGGTCCTCAACAACTCCGAGCCGATCGAGCTCTCGCCCCAGAACGCCTACATCCGGCGGCTCCAGCACCAGATGGCCGAGCGGGCGAACATCGTGTCCCGCTCGCGGGGCCGGGAGCCGTTCCGGCGGGTCCGGCTCTACCCGGACGCGGCGCGGAGCGGCTGGCGGTGACGGCGTCACGGGGCAGCCGGCGGTGATCCTCTTCGCGCTGCGCGCATGACCGCCGCGGAGGCCGAGTGGCGGCGTGGGCTGCTTCGGCTGGCAAACGCGCTGATCGTTTATGGCGTTGTCGGGCTGCTGGCCACGGCGATCGGCACTGCTGCGCTCTTCGCCGCGAGCGGTCGGATCGGCTCGCTCGGCGAACGGATCGTGTCTGAGGCGGTGAGCCTCGACGCGATCATCGTGTTGACGGCCGATGTCCTCGACGATGCCGCCACGACTGCCCGCAGCTTCGGGCCGACCGTCGATCAAACGTCGGTCACGGTCCGCGAAGCCGCGGGCGCGATCCGCGACATCGAACCCCGCCTTCGCGACCTGGAGACCCAGGCCAACGCCATCGAGATCTTCGGGCAACGGCCGGTTGCACGGCTCGGCCAGCTCTTCGGCCAGATCGCGACCGACATCTCGGGTCTCGACGACCAGCTCGACGGAATCGCCACGGAGATGGGTCAGAACGAGGCGGCCCTGACGGCGAACGCGGAGTCACTCGGGGCCCTGGCAGACCTGGTCCGCGCCTACAAGGGGCGCTTGAAGCCCGCCGCCATCGACGCCGGGATCGACGACGCCCGGCGGCTCCTGTTGATGGCACTGGCGCTCTTCATCGCGTGGACCGCGGTCCCGGCAGTCGGCTCCCTCATCGTCGGGCGCTGGACGCGCCGGCTCTTCGTCCCGAGGCCGGTGCCCGTGCCAGCCCCGCCGCCGGCCGAGGAGTAGCGAGCGAAGCGCCCAGCCACGAGGCGGAGACCGCCGCCATCCGGCCACGTGCTCATGGGTGGGACGCAAGGCACGGCTGCGGACCGGGCGCCGGTCGACGTGATGCGCGAAACCGGACCTCTCGGCATCAAGCACGGGTCAGCGGCCGGCGCGGCTCGTGGATCGTGCCCAAGGGTCAACGGGTGCACATGTGGCCACGTCGCGCTCAGTCAGGGCTGCCCAGCGGTGGCGCGGTCCGAGCGGAGCCTAGCCGCCGACCGCTCCCCGGTCGAACCAGATCCGCTCGCCGGAGAACCGCTCCGCGGCCCGGTCCCAGGGGAAGAGGATGATCACCTGGAGTGCGACCGGCAGTCCGCTCGGTGGCGCGCCGGCCCACGGCCCGAGGTTCGTGCCGGTCAGCGTCGCCACCTCCATCACGCCCTGCGGCCCGACGACGATGTCGGTCAGGTCGAACGAGTTGTCGGGGAACGCCCCGAAGAGCTCGGTGTAGAAGGCCCGGGCGCCCGCGTGGCCGACCCAGCGCCGGCCGGTCGGGACGATCTCGTAGACGCAGTCCTCGGCGAGGGTCGCGACGAGCCCGTCGATGTCCCGGCGGTCCTCGGCGATCGAGTGGCGAACCCACAGCCGCTTGATCCGTCGCAGCTCGGCCGGGTCGAACGGCCGCCCCAGGCGCTCGCGAATCGAAGACCCGCCCATCCTCAGACGCCGGCCAGGGCCCGGACCTCGGCGTCGCGAGCCCGTGAGCGGCGCTCGATCCGGATCATCAGCGCGATGAGCACGACGGCCCCGATCGCGATGAGGGCGCCGGTCGCGACGTCGATCGCGACCGCGAGCGTCAGCAGCGTCCGGACCGAGGCGACCGCCTCCTCGAGCGACGCCGCGTTGAACAGGTCGAACGTCAGCCGCAGGTCGAGATACCAGCCCGCGACGAACGAAACGAGCCAGCTGCCGACGAGGCCGAACCAGGCGGCACCCACCATGAACACCCCGCCGCCGCGCGGATCGAGCCGGTAGAGGACGTCCTGGACCATGCCCGGCACGGTCCGCAGGTTGACCAGCGGGATCAGCGTGTTGACGAAGGCCCGTCCCGGGCTGGTGCTCGGAATCCCGCCGCCGAGGGCCGGCACGTTCGAGACGACGCGGCTGAGCCACGCCGCGAAGAAGAGCAACGCCGGCAGGACGACGGCCAGGTTGGCAAGGCCGAGGCGGTTCATCTCCTCGGTCCGGGCCAGGAAGGCCGGCTCGTCGATCGAGCCGGTCGCTTCGAGGACGCCGAGCTGCTGGTCGAGGAACGACGAGAGGCCGAAGGTCTGGACGATCCCGGCCAGGTTCACCACCGCCAGACCGAGGAGGAAGAACGAGGTCGCAAGGCCCAGCGCCGCCGCCGGTCGGTAGGCAACGACCGTCCGACTCGCGATCGCCTGCTCCTGGCGCAGCGTGGCCATCTCGCCGGTGGCCGCGACCTCCTGCCGGGCGCCGCACTTGTAGCAGCGCCCGCGGCGCTGCTCGTTGATCGAGTGGCACGTGCCACAGACCCAGATATCGGTCACGCCCACTCCCTCCACACCGGCCCGTCGTCGGCCCGGCACGATTATCGGTGTTGCGGGTGGGCGTCCGTCTGACGATGCTGATGGCCCCGAACCACGCCCCGCGTCGCTCGGTGGAGCAGAGGGTTGAGGTTCGCTTCGGTCGGTGGCGCGTCCTCAATCACGCCTGGGGCAGGACGAAGGTGACAGTCAGCG
>DASTVH010000360.1:0-16807 GCA_035759195.1 Candidatus Limnocylindrales bacterium | reverse complement strand
CGGCCCGAACGCGAAGTCGTCGAGCTGGTGGACCTTGCCCCGGAACGGCTCGCCGGAGCCCGACCAGAGGTGGCGCCACAACATGATCGTCTCGTCGAGGTAGGCGCCGCGGATCGCGAACCGGGGGCCCATCGCGAGATTGCCGAACTCGCGCTCGTTCCAGCCGCCGCCGATCCCGGCCACGACGCGCCCGCCACTGAGCGCGTCGAGCGTCGCGAGCTCCTTGGCGAGGACGACCGCGTTCCTCTGGGGGACGACGATGACGCTCGTCGCGAGCCGCAGGCGCGGATGGCGGGCGCCGACCCAGGCCAGTGTGCCCAGCGCGTCGTAGTTCGTCCGGTAGTCCGCCGAGTCCTCGCCGCGGTCGACGAGGACGTGGTCGGTCGTCCAGACGGCTCCCCATCCGAGCCGGTCGGCGGCGTCGGCGGCGGCCTCGATCGCCTCGGGCGACGCCAGGTCGGTGAAGTTCGGCAGGCAGATCCCGTATCGCATCGGGCGATCGTAGCCGGGAGCCGCTCGGCCATCGACATCCGTCCAGTCGGGCGGCGACGAACGGCCGAACGAGCCGACCGTCCGCCGTCGGCTGTCCTGCCTCCGCTGCCCGGCCTACGGTGCCGGCACGCCCGATCGAACCATTCCGGCGACCAAGGAGACCCGATGGCCGTTGTCCCCCAGCCAGATCCCGCCGTCCGCCCCCTCGACCTCGAGGCATTCGCCGCGACGCTCTCCGGCGAGCTGCTCCGCCCCGGCAGCCCCGGCTACGACATCGCCCGCGAGGCGAACAACGCGCTCTACGACAGGCGCCCGATCGCGATCGTCCGAGCCGCCGACGCGGCGGACGTCGCTCGGACCGTGACGCTCGCCGCGGAGTCCGGCGTCGAGCTCGCGATCAAGTCCGGCGGTCACAGCGTCGCCGGTCACAGCGTCACCGACGGACTCCTCCTCGACCTCGGAGCGATGCGCGGCCTGCACATCGACCCGGAGCGGCGGCTCGCCTGGGCCCAGCCGGGAATCACGGCCGGCGAGTACACCGACGCGGCGGGGGCTCACGGCCTTGCCACGCCCTTCGGCGACACCGGCAGCGTCGGGATCGCCGGGCTGACCCTCGGTGGCGGCATCGGCTTCCTCGTCCGCAAGTACGGCCTCGCGATCGATCACCTCGTGGCGGTCGAGCTCGTCACCGCCGACGGCCGGATCCTGACCGTCAGCGAGGACCGCCATCCCGACCTGTTCTGGGCGGTCCGCGGCGGCGGCGGTAACTTCGGCGTCGTCACCCGCTTCCAGTACCGCCTCGTGCCGGTCGGCCAGACATTCTCCGGCGCGCTGTTCCTGCCGCTGACCCGCGACGTCCTGCGCGGCCTCGTCCCGGTCGCCGCGGCGGCGCCCGAGGAGCTCTCGACGATCTCCTTCATCATGCCGGTCCCGCCGCTGCCGTTCGTGCCCGAGGAGCACCACTTCAAGCCGGCGGTCGTCGTGATGTTCGTCCACGCCAGCGACGACATCGCGGCCGGCCAGGCGGCCCTCGCCCCGTTCCGGGCGCTCGCCACGCCCCTCGCCGAGGCTGCGTACCCGATGCCCTACCCGGGCATCTACGAGTTCACCGCCGAGGGCGGCAAGCGCGGCAACGGCGTCGTGCGATCGGTGTTCCTCGAGACCCTCGACGATGCCGCGGTCGATACGATCCTGGCCCGGGTGACGGCACCCAGCTCGCCGACGTCGATGACCGAGATCCGGGTGCTGGGCGGGGCGATGGCCCGCGTCCCGGCCGAGGCGACTGCGTTCGCCCACCGTGACGCGAACGTCCTCGTCGCGATGATCACGACGTTCGAGGACGCGGCCGAGCTGCCGGTCCACGAGGCGTGGACGCAGGCGTACCTCGAGGAGCTCCGGCCGAAGGCGACCGGCGTCTACTCGAACTTCGTCGCGAACGAGGGGGAGGGCCGGATCCGCGATGCCTACCCAGAGGCGACGTACGCGCGCCTCGCCGACGTCAAGCGTCGCTACGACCCGACGAACCTCTTCCGCCGGAACCAGAACATCCGGCCGGCCGGATCACCGCGGAGCGCCGCCCCGGTCTGATCGGCCGGGCGAAGACTCAACGCTCCATCGCCCACGGTTGACACGGCCCCGCCGGCTCGCAGTCGGCGGGGCCGCTTCTCCGCGCCGTCACCCCGCAGTCGGGTCGACGACGCGGCCCATGAACAGGATCGCGCCCGTCTCGGTGTCGCGGACGGCGTAGATGAACGGCCGACTCGCGGATACAACGCACTCGTCCGTTGGCCCACCGCCGGTGTCCATCCCGACGACGGTAACGGCGGCGGCCTCGGTGCCCTTCTCGTCGACCGAGATGTTCGCCTGGTGGATGACCTTCCCGATGTGGAGCGGTTCGTCGCCAGTCATTCCCGAGAAGTCGGCTCGGGTCGGATCGAAGGCGCTCGGCATCCCCATGCCCGTGAGGCGGCCGCTCAGCTCCTCCCGCGTCTCGACCTTGAACCGCGGCAGCGACACGACCGGCACCGCGAACTCCGCATCCAGCATCGTCTCAATCCGGTCGAAGGTCTCCGACCCGAAGCCCTCCTCGAACGCCTCGAGATCGTCCGGAACCACGACGAGCATCGCCAGCTTCTGTGCGACGTAGGGGATCTCGAACGCACCCCAGTTGTCCGCCGTCGTGCATCGGACGCCGGTGAAGCTGTGCATCATCGGCACCTCGACGGTCGAACCGTCCGTCCGGTGGAAATCCTCGGTCGTGGTCCGTTCCTCGTCGAACGGACGGAACCACGGGGCCTTGAGATAGATCGCGTTGACGAGCGCGAGGCGCGTGTCGGACGTGACGTCGGGGGGCCGGAGGACCTCGGGGATCCGGCCACGGGTCTGTTCCGCGCCCCACTCGTTGATCAGGCGCCGGGCGCCGTCCGGGTCGGCCTTGAAGTCGACCACATGCATGCCCGCGCCGTACCGCTCGGCGAGCGCGTCGAGAAACGCCGCCTCGAACGTGAAACCGCGCTGGGCGAAGTACGAGTTCGCGATCTCGAGGACGAGCTCGTGCATCGTTCCCTCGTCGTCCGCGAACGACCCGTTCCGCGCCGCCAGCGCCTGGTCGAGCGCGTTCAGCCAGCTCGCGTGGTCGTCCGAGGCGACCTCACGGAGAACCGCATCCATCTGGGTTGCCGTATCGCCACGAGCACCGGTTCGGGCCATCCCGAGGGCGATCGCAATGCTCGCCGGGGAGAAGACGTAGTTCGCGTTGCCCTCCGCGAGAAGTCGATCGAGGTCGAAGGCAAACGCGTTCATGGCGCGCGCCGCGTCGTGCGCGTCCGCATCGGTGCCGGCAGCCCGGGCGAGGCTCGCCTTCACGAGTTCGATCGGGGCAGGGCTGGCGGACGGAGACGCCGAGGGCGACGGCGGCGACGTCGGGCTCGGGCTGCTCGTCGGGGATGGCCTCGGGCTGGACGTGGCCGACGGCATCGCCGTGGTGCACGCGACCGACGCCACGATGAACAAGACCCCACCGAGCCGGGACATGGATCGGCGGGCGGTCTGCGACGAGCGAGGCATTCGACGTTCCCCGTGCTGTCTACGGCTGGGGGCGCCCACGTGGCGTCGTCGAGGTGACGTCGGGCGGTCCCCGAACGTTACCGGGACCCGATGCTCGCCCGATGGCGGATGCACGTCCTACCATTCCGGGATGGCGAATCGACTCGCGAACGAGACGAGCCCGTATCTGCTCCAGCACGCGCACAACCCGGTCGACTGGTATCCGTGGGGGCCCGAGGCACTCGAGCGGGCGAAGCGCGAGGACAGGCCGATCTTCCTCTCGATCGGCTACGCGGCGTGTCACTGGTGCCACGTCATGGAGCGCGAGAGCTTCGAGGACGCGGCCACGGCCGAGGACCTGAACCGGGACTTCGTCGCGGTGAAGGTCGACCGCGAGGAGCGGCCCGACCTCGACCAGGTCTACATGGCGGCGGTCCAGGCGATGACCGGGCAGGGCGGCTGGCCGATGAGCGTCTTCCTGACGCCCGACGGCAAGCCGTTCTACGGCGGCACGTACTTCCCGCCGCAGCCGGCCCACGGGATGCCGGCCTTCCGGCAGGTGCTCGCCGGCGTCGCCCGCGCCTGGCGCGACGAACGCCTCGAGGTCCAGGCGGCGGGCTCCCGCCTCGTCGATGCGCTGGTCCGCCAGGGGACGGGACCGCCGAGCGGCGCCTCGCCGAGCCGGGCCCTCCTCGACGCGGCGACCGCGGCGATCGAGGAGGGCTTCGACGCCCGCAACGGCGGCTGGGGCTCGGCGCCGAAGTTCCCCCAGCCGATGACGATCGAGTACCTGCTCCGGCGCGCGGCCACGGGCGGTGACCCGCGTCCGCTCGCCGTCGCGCGGCGGAGCCTCGACGCGATGGCCGACGGCGGCATCCGGGACCAGCTCGGCGGCGGCTTCCACCGCTACGCGACCGACGCGATCTGGCTCGTTCCCCACTTCGAGCAGATGCTCTACGACAACGCCCAGCTCGCCCGCGTCTACGTCCACGCGTTCGCCCTCACCGGCGACGTGCGATACCGCGAGGTGGCCGTCGGGACGCTCGACTATATGATCCGCGAGCTGCGCCGCGACGATGGCTCGTTCGCCGCCAGTCAGGACGCCGACACCGAGGGCGTCGAGGGCGCGACGTTCACCTGGACGGCCGCCGAGATCCGCGAGGTCCTCGGCGATGAGGCGCCGCTCTTCACGGCCGCCTACGACGTCTCCGACGACGGCAACTGGGAGGGCCGGACGATCCTGCGCCGGATCACGCCCCGCGGCGACGCCGACCAGGAGGTCCGTCTCGCCGCCGCTCGCGAGCGGCTCCTCTCGCGCCGGGCCGCCCGTCCCCAGCCGGCTCGCGACGACAAGGCGCTCGCGGCCTGGAATGGCCTCGCCATTGCAGCCTTTGCCGATGCGGCGCGCCTCCTTCGGGGTGAATCCGCGTATCTCGAGATCGCCGAGGCCGCGGCCCGGGCGATCACCGACGGGCTGCTCGGCCCCGACGGGCGGCTCGGCCGCTCGTGGAAGGACGGCCGCCCGACCGGAGCGGGCGTGCTCGAGGACTACGCCGACCTGGCCGACGGCCTGCTCGCGCTCTACGAAGCCTCATTCGACGAGACATGGTTCGGGGTCGCTCGCGGCTTCGCCGAGTCGATCCTCGCCCACTTCGCGGACCCGGCCGGTGGCTTCTTCGACACGGCCGACGACCACGAGGCGCTCGTGACCCGGCCCAGGGACGTCCAGGACAACGCCGTCCCGTCGGGCGGTTCGATGGCGGCGACTGTTCTGCTTCGGCTCGCCGCACTGACCGGAGAGGCCCGCTACCGGACCGCCGCCGACGGCGCGATCGCGACCGTGAGCGGCTTCGTGGCGCGGTACCCGACCGCCTTTGCCGGGTGGCTCTCGGCGATCCACCTCGCGGTCGAGGGCATCGATGAGCTGGCGATCGTCGGCGACCCGTCAGATCCGGCCGCCCTTGCCCTCGCGGCGGTCGCGGCCGAAGGCTTCCGGCCGAACCTGACCATGGCCCTCGCCGCCGACCCGGTCGCCTCCGAGATTCCGCTCCTCGCCGACCGGACGCTCGTCGACGGTCGGCCGACCGCCTACCTCTGCCGGAACTTCGCCTGCCGGATGCCGGTCACCGACCCGGCCGCACTTCGCGAACAACTCGGCGCTTCGGCCTCGGCTTCACCGCCCGGTTCGGCATCCGCCTCCGCGTGAGCGTCTCGCCGGTCACGATTCGGGAGGCCCGTCCAGAGGAGTTCGACGCGGTCGCCGACCTGACGGTCGCCGCCTACTACGGCGTACCCGACGACCAGACCCACGGCTACGTGTCGGAGCTGCGCGACGTCGCCGGCCGGGCGGCCGCGTGTCTCGTCCTCGTGGCCGTCGACACGTCCGATCGGGTCCTGGGCGCCGTGACCTACGTCGACGGGCCAGGCAACGCGTGGGCCGAGCTCGAGCGCGAGGACGAGGCCGGGTTCCGCATGCTGGCCGTGGCACCCGACGCCCAGAGACGGGGGATCGGCCGGCTGCTGGCCGAGGCGGTGATCGCCCGGGCTCGAGCCGCCGGACGAGGCGGGATCGCGATCCACACGCGGCCGTCAATGGTCGCGGCTCACCGCCTGTACGAGTCGCTCGGATTCGTTCGCGATCCCCAGCGCGACTGGGAGTTTGCGCCGGGTGAGTGGCTGTGGGCGATGGCCCTCCGGCTCTGACAGGCGGCTCGTCGCACGCCCGCCAGAATTCACCGCCGATCCCGATGCCTGTGGATGCATCACGCCGTCATCGCGCGCGTCTCGTGATCCGCCCGGACCGGCCACGCCGCCGCATCGACCGCCGCTGATGCACCCACGGTCATCGTGTCGTCCCGCGGATCGGGGGGCCGCCGACGACGACGGGCGATGCACCCACGATCATCGGCTGTCGAAGTTGAACACCCGGCCCCGATCGCGGGCGATTCGAGTCGCCGATATGCACCCACAGTCATCGAGAACGGCGGTGACTTTTCGGAGGCGGAGCAGGTCGGACGCGGCCTGCATCACGGGGTGGCCGACCCCCAGCCGGAGCGGGCAAACCGCCGATCAGCCGGATCGCAGGATCGTGATCGACGTCCCGGTGCTGCTACCGTCGGGGTCGTGGTTCGAGCCGGGCGCGTAGGTCAGCCCGGCCGCCGTGACGGACGTCACGGTGAAGGTGACGCTCGGCACGCCGGCCGCCAGCTTCGGCGACTGGACGGCGCAGGTCCCATTGCCCTTCGTGGTGCATGACGCGGTGCCGGATGCGCCGTCGCTCCACGCGCCGGTCACGACGGCGCCGCCAACCGCGGCGTGTGAGCCGCTTTCGATGCGGATCGTCACTCGGGCGGTCCAGTTCGGCCCCTTCGCGCTCGTCGCCCCGTCCAAATCGCCGACGTGGACTTCCGGCGGCGGCGGCGGTGGCGGCGGTGGCGGGGGAGCCGGCTGGACCGTGATCGAGACGGTCGCCGGCGCGCTGGCGGTCGTGCCGTCCTGTACGCGATAGGTGAACGAATCCGGGCCGCTGTAGCCGGCGGCCGGCGTGTAGACGACCGTCGCTCCGTCGGCGTTCGGGCTGCCAGGCGTGCAGGCGACGTTGACGAGGGACCCGACGCCACCATGATCGGGCAGGTCGACGACCTGGAACGTCAGGTCGCAGGTGTCCGGATCGGTCCCCGCAAGGTTGACGGTGACCGGGTCCGGAGACGTCGTTGTCGCGGAGGCTGCGACGGCCGAGGGCGGGTCGTCGACCGCGGTGACGGTCAGCGTGACCGTCGCCGAATCGGTCCCGCCCTCTCCATCGGAGATCGTGTAGCCGAATGCATCGGAGCCGCTGAAGGCCGCGTCGGGCGTGTACTGGATCGCGGTGCCTGACGGATCCAGGATCGCCGTCCCGTTCGCCGGATCGCCGACGGCGCTGACCGACAGCGCGTCGCCGTCGGGGTCGCTGTCGTTGGCGAGGACCGGGATCGAGACCGCCACTCCCTCGGTCGTCGTGGCGGCGTCGTCCACGGCGTCCGGCGGCTGGTTCGGCGGCGGCGGGGGCGGCGGGCCGCCGGAGAGCACGGCCCCGTCGGCGTCGATCACGCCGCAGCCGAAGTACTTCGGGTAGCGCGGATCGGTCGAGGGGATCGGCGTCGAGTTCACCCCGAATCCGAGATCGGCGCTGTCGCAGAGGCGGTCGCGAACGTCATCGAGGAGGCCGGGATCGCCGGCGTCCGCCAGCCCCTGCGACAGGAGCAGCGCGACCGTCCCGGCGAGATGCGGCGACGCCATCGAGGTCCCGCTCTGGGCCGAGTAGCCCTGCGGCGTGCAGAACATGCAGCTGCCGATCGGGACGGTCGAGAAGACCTGGTCGCCGGGGGCGGCGAAGTCGACCTCGGGGCCCGTGCACGAGTAGCCGGTCAGGGCGTTGTTGCCGTTCGTGAACGTCGTCGAGAGGACCTCAGGGTAGGCGCCCGGGAAGGCGACTGGGCAGCCGTAGAGGAGCTCCTGCCAGTTCAGCGGGTTGACGTTGCCCGACGCCGCGACCATCAGCAGGCCCTGGGCGTGGGCGGCCGACACGGCGGTCGCGAGGGCCGGCGAGATCTCGTGCGTGCCGAGGCTCATGTTCACGACGTCGATGTCGTTGTCGAGGGCCCACTGCAGGGCAAGGATCAGGTTCGAGACGTCGCCCTCGCCGTTCGCGTCGAGGATCTTGAGGGCGAAGAGGTCGACCTCGGGCGCGACGCCGGCGACGAGATAGCCATTCTTCTCGGCGGCGAGAATGCCCGCGACGTGGGTCCCGTGGCCGTTGTCGTCGTACGGATCCGCGTCGTTGTTCGCGAAGTCGTAGCCGCCGGCGTAGTTGCCGAGGAACTCCGGATCGACGACGTACGGCGAGTTGTCGGGGTCGTCGTGGATGTAGTCGATGCCGGTATCGATGATCGCGACCCTCACGCCCTGGCCGCGGACGCCCGCGGCGTGGACGGCCGGTGCGCCGATGTGTTCGACGCCCCAGGCGTTCTCGTATTCGTGGTCGCCGGTGTCCGCGCCGTGGTCGAAGGCGGTGAGCCGGACGTCGCGCTCGACGCTCCGGACGCCCCCCGCTGCGGCGAGACCCTTCAGCGCGGCAGCCGGCAGCTCCGCGGCGAGGCCGTCGACGAGGGCGAGGCGGCCTCGCACGGTCCCGCCGGCTCGCTCGATCGCCTGCTCCGCGGCGCGGTCGGGCGGGCCGTCGAACGTTACGATGACCCGGACGGCCTCGGAGGCGACCTCCGGACTCTGGGCGGCCAGGCCCGGGGTCGCGCTCGAGGCGAGCAGGAGTACGGCCGCGGCGAAGCTAAACCTCCGACGAAGACCAGCGCCGAACATCCCGTTCCCTCCGATCCCCCGACGGCCCCGGATGCCCGCCCGATCGACATGCCGGCTGTCGGCGTCGTCGAGCAGGTGCCTGACGGTACGCCCGGCGGCCTGCCGCGGCAAGGGGTTCGGGGCACCGACGCACCAGTAGGATGTCCGGGTGACTTCCGGTTCCGCGGTCCGGCCGAACCCGGCGGCGACGGTCGTCCTCCTGCGGCCCGAATCTGACGGCGGACCGCCCCGGATCCTGCTCACGCAGCGACCCGCTTCGATGGCGTTCGCCGCCGACCTTCATGTCTTCCCCGGCGGAAGGATCGACCCGGGCGACAACGACCCTCGGGCGGTCGAGAGGTCGGTGCTCGCGCCCGACGCGGCGGCCGAACGCATGGGCCGGGTGGTCGCGCCGGACGTCGCGATCGCCGCCCACCTCGCGGCGATCCGGGAGCTCTACGAGGAGGCGGGCGTCCTGCTCGCCGACGAGTCGGGCCGGGCGAGCGGTCGGAGGCTGCCCGGACCGGCCGAGCGGACCCGGCTGCTGTCGGGGGAGTCTACGATCGCCGACATCGGCGAGGCGTTCGACCTGCGATTCCGCACCGATCGGCTCGTCCCGATCGGGCGCTGGACAACGCCGCCGGTCCTGCCCCGCCGCTTCGACACCCACTTCTTCGCCGCGGAGCTGCCGCCGGGCAGCGAGCCGAGCTTCGTCGGCGGCGAGGTCGTCGCTCATCGCTGGCTGACCGCACGGGCGGCCCTCGAGGCGATGGCCGATGGGACGATCGCGATGTGGATCCCGACGAGTGCGACGCTCCAGCGCCTCGAGCACGCGGCCGGGATCGAGGAGATCCGGGACCACCTCGCACCCGGTCCCGCCGCCGCGCCGCGCGTCATCGGGGAGCGTCCCGACCTCATCCGGATCGTCCTGCCCGGTGCCGGCGCCGTCGCCGGGCAATCGGTCAACGCATATCTCGTCGGACGGCGGGAGCTCGTGATCGTCGACCCGGGCGATCCGTCGGACGAGGCGGCCGAGGCGATCCTCGATGCGGTCGCCGCGACGGGCGGCCGCCTCGTGGCGATCGCCCTGACCCACGCCGACCCGGATCACGCCGCGGGCGCCGAGGCCCTGGCGCTCCGCCTCGGCCTGCCGGTGCTGGGCGGCCCCCGAGCCGGGCGCGACGTCCCGTACGACGTCCGGGAGCTCGGCGACGGCGAGGTGCTCCCCGGCGACGGCGACGTCGTGACCGTTCACGCTCCGGGTCCGCGCCCCGAGCACCTCGCCTTCCTGCTGCCGGATGGTCCGGCGCTCGTGGGCGACCTCGTCGGCGGTCGCGGCTCGCGGTCCCTCGTCGGCCCGTCCGACGAGGCCGCCTGGCGTGCATCGCTCGAGCGGCTCCGCGGCCGCGGGGTCACGGTCCCGTACCCGGGCCACGGGGAACCGCCCGCGTCAGCCGGGGAGTGACTTCGCCAGGTTACGCAGCAGGTTCAGCCCCTCGTCGACCTCCTCGCGCGGCGCGTAGGGCCCGGGCATGAGGAAACACGGGCGACCCGACAGGGCGACACCGCGGAGCTGGCCCCACGGCTCCTCGAGGCGGCGCCCGGCGGCGATCTGGGCGGCCCGCTTGTAGACGAAGACGACGGCGGCCGGCCGCCAGATCGCGACCTTCTGCCAGAGCGGCCCGACGCCGGCGGTCAGCGTCGCGTCGCTCGCCTCGTCGCGCGCCGAAGGCAGCTTGTGGAGGTCGGTGATGCCGTGGCCGGCGGCGACGAGCGCGTCGTCGGCGGTTTCGTGGGCGGTGCCCTCGGGGAGGATCGTCGCCCGCACGAGGCGACCCCAGAAGCTGCGGCCGAGGCGGCCCTGGTGATAGTGGCCGGCGGCGACGCTGACCGGCGAGGGGTTGAGCCCGACGAAGAGCAGGTGATCCCGGAGCGGCGGCAGGTCGGCCAGCGTGTCCACCGGCCGGCCGTCGACCACGAGCGTCACCCGGTGCGAGCCGGGTGGCGCCCGCTCGATCTCGATCTGGGTCCCGGGTGGGTGGCCGTTCACCGCCACAGGGTACGGGCCGGCGTCGATCGACGCCCCGACGTGCCCGGAACCGCCAAGTGGGCTCGACGAGGCGGCCGCGGATGTATGCTGATCCTTCCTTGCACTCTCCCAGACGGGTTCGCTTCAGGATCAGCGGTACCCGTCGCCGACGAGGAGGAGCGGTTGGTCGGCCTCGTGCTCGTCTCCCACAGCGCCCAGATTGCCGAGGGGCTCCGCGACATGGTGGGCCAGGTAGCGGGTGAGGACACGCCCGTGACGACCGCCGGCGGGACCGAGGACGGGCGCCTCGGGACGAGTGCGCCCCTCATCTCGGCTGCGATCCGGGCCGCCCGCGACGCCGGCGCCGATGACGTCCTGATCCTCGTCGACCTCGGCAGCGCCATCCTCAGCCTCGAGGTCGCGCTCGAGGACTTCGACGCGGCCGAGCGGTCCCGGATCCGGCTCAGCGACGCCCCGCTCGTCGAGGGCGCGGTCCTGGCCGCGGTCCAGGCCAGCATCGGAGCATCGCTCGACGAGGTTGCCGAGGCGGCCGCCGGAGCCGCCACGATGACGAAGGTGCCGGTGAGCTGATGCCCGAAGTCAGCTTCGTCGTCCTCGACCCGTCGGGCCTCCACGGTCGGCCGGCCGCGCGGTTCGTCCAGGTCGCGAGCCGGTTCGAGTCGGCCGTCATGCTCCGGAGCGGTGAGCGGAGCGCGAACGCCAAGAGCATGCTTGCCCTGCTCAGCCTCGCGGTGAAGCCGCGATCCGAGATCACGATCAGCGCGGACGGCGGCGACGCGGACGAGGCCCTCGCCGCGCTCGCAGCCGAGCTCGGCGAGACGGTCGTCCCCACCCAAGGCGGCACGCCCGTCGTCCCGGAGGGTGGCAATCCGAGTCCGCCCTGACTTCCACACGGTCACGAATGGAGTGGTCAGCAGAGGAGGTACCCGTGGCAACGAACGCACCGAGCCGGATGAAGAAGCTCATCAACAAGGTCGAGGACCTCGTACCCGAAAGCCTGGCCGGGCTCCAGGCCGCCCATTCCGATCTCGTCCGGATCGAGACTGCCAACAACGTCGTCATCCGGGCCGACGCGCCGAAGCAGGGCAAGGTCGGGATCATCTCCGGCGGCGGCTCCGGGCACGAGCCGATGCACGGCGGCTTCGTCGGCATGGGCATGCTCGACGCGGCCTGTGCCGGCAACGTCTTCACCTCGCCGGTCCCCGACCAGATGGAGGTCGCCACCCGGGCCGTCAACGGCGGCGCGGGCGTCCTCCACATCGTCAAGAACTACACCGGCGACGTCCTGAACTTCGAGATGGCGGCCGAGCTCGTCGCGGGCGAGATCGAGGTCGCCTCGATCGTCACGAACGACGACGTGGCGGTCCAGGACTCGCTGTACACGGCCGGCCGCCGCGGTGTCGGCGTGACGGTCCTGACCGAGAAGATCGCCGGCGCCCACGCCGAGGCGGGCGGCTCGCTCGCCGACGTGACGGCGACCGCGACGAAGGTCAACGCCCAGGGCCGGTCGATGGGCCTGGCCCTGACGAGCTGCATCGTGCCGGCCGCCGGCACGCCGACGTTCGAGATCGGCGACGACGAGGTCGAGGTCGGGATCGGCATCCACGGCGAGCCGGGTCGCCGTCGCGAGAAGCTCGCCCCGGTCGACGACATGGCCGAGTGGCTCGTCTCCCCGATCGTGTCCGATCTCGGGTTGAAGAGCGGCGATACCGTGCTGGCGTTCGTCAACGGCATGGGCGGAACACCGCTCATCGAGCTCTACGGCGCCTTCAACAGCGTCAACAAGATCCTGACCGGGCAGGGCATCAAGATCGGCCGGAGCCTGGTCGGCAACTACATCACGAGCCTCGAGATGGCCGGCTTCTCGGTCACGCTCCTCCGGCTCGACGACGAGCTGACGAAGCTCTGGGACGCGCCGGTCCACACGCCCGCCCTTCGCTGGGGCGTCTGAACCGCCACCGATCGCGCGCCCGGCGCGTCGCCGGACGCGCTCGCTAGACTGGCCGGGCCCGGGGTTCCGCCGCGGGTCCGGCCATCACGACTCATCGAGGGAACGCACGATGCATGACGGTCTCGTCGCCTGGCTGCGCGCAGCGGCCGACCGGCTCCACGAGGAGGCGCCGGCGCTCACCGCCCTCGACCAGGCCATCGGCGACGGCGACCACGGAATCAACATGGACCGCGGCTTCTCGGCGATCGTGGCGATGCTCGACGGCCGCGAGGCGCCGGCTGCCGACGCCGACGATTCGGCGGCGGCCGTCGACCTCCTGCGCCAGGTCGGGCGGACGCTGATCAACACGGTCGGGGGCGCGGCGGGCCCGCTCTACGGGACCGCGTTCCTGCGAGCGTCCGGGGCGATCGGCGGCGACCACGCCTCGACGGCCGCCGTCTACGTCGCCGGCCTCGAGGCGGCCGTGGGCGGGATCGCCGCGCTCGGGAAGGCGACCGAGGGCGAGAAGACGATGCTCGACGCGCTCTTTCCGGCCGCGCGTGCCGCACGGTCGGCGCTCGAGGCCGGCGGCGATCTCGCGGCGGTCACCGCCGCCGCCCGCGATGCGGCCCGGGCGGGCAGCGACGCGACGATCCCGATGCTCGCGACGAAGGGTCGCGCCTCGTACCTCGGCGAGCGCAGCATCGGCCACCGGGATCCCGGCGCAACGTCCTCGGCGTTGCTCCTCGCGACGCTCGCGGCGACGGTCTCGCCCGGCGACTGAGCACGGCGATGGCGCGGGCCGTACTCACCGGCCGCCCCGGTTCCCCCGGCGTCGGCGTCGGCCGGCTGCTCTGGGTGGCGCCGGGAGGGGAGGGGAACGCCGCCCGGGGCGACGAGCTCGGTGCGGCGGGGAGCGCCGCCGGCGTGGTGGATCCCGACCGCGAGCGGGAGCGGTTGCGAGTCGCCCTCGCCGAGGCGGCCGCCGAATTGTCCGCGCTCGCGGCCGAGACCGCCGCCCGCGCCGGCGACGAGGTCGGCGCGATCTTCGAGGCCCAGGCGCTCTTCGCCGCCGATCCCGAGATCGTCGACCCGGCCATGGAGGCGATCGCGACCGGGGCCGACGCGGCCGAGGCGATCGACCGCGTGACGGCCGAGGCGGCCGACCGCCTGGCCGGCATCGACGACGACTACTTCCGGGAGCGGGCGGCGGACGTCCGGGACATCGGCCGGCGGGTCGTGGACCGGCTGCTGGGGCGGAGCCGGCCCGAGCTTCACCACCGCGACGGCACGCCGGCCGTCGTGGCCTCCGAGGATCTCGATCCGTCGCTCGTCGCCGTGATCCGCCCGGAGCTCGTCGCGGGTCTCGCCCTGCGCGGCGGCGCCCCGACCGGCCACGCCGCGATCGTTGCCCGGGCGCTCGGGATCCCGCTCGTTCTCGGGCTCGGTGCGACCCTGGACGCGTCCCTCGACGGCGCGACCGTCGCGGTCGACGGGACCGCGGGCCGGCTGATCGTCGAGCCCGACGAGGCCGACATCGAGGTGCCGGGCGGTTCGCCGGAGCTCGCCGGCCAGGGACCCCCGGAGGGCGCCGCGGCGACGCTGCCCGTCCGCCTCGAGGCGACCGTCGCATCGGTGCGCGAGGCGGAGGCGGCCCGGGACGCCGGTGCCGAGGGGATCGGCCTGGTCCGAACGGAGCTGCTCTTCCTCGGCCGCTCGACGCCGCCGGGCCTCGACGAGCAGCGCTCGCTCTACGGCCGGATCTCCCGGTCGATGGCGGGTCGGCCCGTCGTGTTCCGGACGCTCGACATCGGCGGCGACAAACCCGCGTCGTACCTGCCAGGCGGCGACGAGATGAACCCCGCGCTCGGCGTCCGCGGCCTGCGGCTGAGCCTCGCCCGGCCGGACCTGTTCGAGACCCAGCTGCGGGCGATGCTCGAGGCCGATCCCGGCGAGACGCTGCGGATCATGTTCCCGATGGTCGCGACCGTCGAGGAGGTGCTGCTGGCGAGGGAGGCGGTGGCCGCCGCGGCCGGCGCGTCGCGAGCCGCAGGTGCGGCGGTCGCGTCCGACGTCCGCCTCGGCATCATGGTCGAGATCCCCTCGGTCGCGGTCATGGCCGACGCCTTCGCGCCGGTCGTGGACTTCTTCTCGATCGGGACGAACGACCTCGTCCAGTACGCGCTCGCCGCCGACCGGACGAACGCCGGCCTCGCCGAGATGGCGACGCCGCTCCAGCCGGCGATCCTGCGCCTCGTCCGCTCGGTCACCGAGGCGGCGGCCGCGCACGACCGGCCGGTCGCGGTCTGCGGGGAGGCCGCCGCCGATCCTGCCGCAGCCGCGTTGCTCATCGGGCTCGGCGTCGACGAGCTCAGCGTGTCGGCGACGTCGCTGGGCCGGTTGCGGGCCGCCCTCGGCGGCCTGGACCCGGCAGCCTGTCGCGCCGCGGCGAGCCGGGCGGCCGACGCCTCGACGGTCGACGAGGTGGCACGAATCGCCGGGGAGCTCCTCGAGCGGCGGTCGCCCACCGCGGCCGCGAACCCGGCGGGCTGACGGCAGATCGCCGTCAGGTCGGGTCGTCGTCCTCCGGAGGTTCGGACTTCGATTCCATCTCGCGGCGCGCCTCCTTCACCCCGCGCCCGAACGCCGCGCCGAGCTTCGGCAACGTCTTCGGGCCGCGCCAGACGAGCACGACGACGAGGATGACCACGAGGATCAGGAGGACGTCCATCTGGGCGGATGGTACTCGCCGGCCCGGCGTCACGGGACGCCGGCCCGGTGCCGATCGGCGCGGACGGCTATTGTCCGGCCATGCCCGAGGAGCCGCTGCTCGTCTTCGGCCCGCGCTCGCTGACGTACGACTTCGGGCCGGGCCACCCGCTCACGCCGCGTCGGTTCGGGCCGGGGATCGACCTGTTGCGGCGGCTCGGCGCCGAGCCCGGGCTGGCGCCCGAACCGGCGTCCGACGAGGAGTTGCTGACCTGCCACACGGCCCACTACGTCCGTGTCGTGAAGCGCTTCTCGGAGATCGACACCGAGCCCTGGGCCGAGGCCGAGGCGGGGATCGGGCCGGGCGACGATCCGCCGTTCCACGGTATGCACGAGGCGGGCGCGGCCGTGGCGGGCGGGTCGCTCCGGGCGATCGAGGCGATCCTGCGGGGCGACGTGGGGCACGCGTTCCACCCCGGCGGCGGGCTCCATCACGCGATGCCGTCGCGGGCCGCCGGGTTCTGCATCTACGACGACCCGGCGATCGCGATCGCCCGGGCCCGAGCCCAGGGCCTGCGGGTGCTCTACGTCGACCTCGACGTTCACCACGGCGACGGCGTCCAGGCGATCCACGAGGCGGACCCGGGCGTCCTGACCCTCTCGTTCCACGAGTCCGGGCACTACCTCTTCCCGGGGACCGGGTTCGTGGGTGAGCTGGGCGAGGGCGCCGCGGCCGGGACGGTCGTCAACGTGCCGCTCGAGCCGGGGACGGGCGAGGGCGCCTGGCTCGCGGCGGTCCGCTCGCTCGTCCCGGAGCTGGCGGTCGCCTTCGCACCGGACGTGATCGTCAGCCAGCATGGTTGCGACACTCACGCGACCGACCCGCTCGCCCACCTCAACGTCACGACGACCGCGATGGGCGAGGCGGCCCGCCTCGTCGATGCCGTCGCCCACCGTGCCGCGGGGGGCCGCTGGCTCTCGACCGGCGGCGGCGGCTACGGCGTGTACCGGGTCGTGCCCCGGGCGTGGGCCCACGTCTGGCTGGCGGCCGCTCATCGCGACGCCCCGGAGCGCCTCCCCGGGGAGTGGCGCGACCGCTGGTCCGACGAGGCGGCCCGGTACGGCGACCGGCACCTTCCCGCGACGCTCGACGACCCGCCGAACGCCGGGCTTCCCCTCGACGTCGCCCAGGATGCCGCCGATTCCCGCTCCCGTCAGACGGCGGCCCTCGTCAGACGGCTCGTCGT
>DASTVH010000359.1:0-13410 GCA_035759195.1 Candidatus Limnocylindrales bacterium | reverse complement strand
CTCCGGCTGATCCGGGCCACGCCGCTGCCGGGCTGGGCGTTCGTCGCCGCGAAGCTCGTCGCCGGAGTGGCCCTCGTGGCGATACTCCTGTCCGTGATGATCCCGGCGGCCACGATGCTCGGCGTCCGCATGGACGCGGCGTCGTGGGCGCGACTGGCGATCGTCGTCGCGGTCGGCGGCCTGGCGCTCGCGCCGATCGGCTTCATTGTGGGGCTGCTCGTTCGTCCCAGTGCCGCAGGCGCCGTGGCGCTCCTCGTCTACCTGCCGCTGTCGTTCTCGTCGGGCATGTGGACGCCGATCAGCGAACTTCCCGATCTCGTCCAGTCGATCGCGCCGTTCCTGCCGACGTACCACCTCAACCAGCTCGGACACGCCGCGATCGGCGTGCCGGTCGGCGACGTCGCGGGCCACGCGCTCGCCGTCGCGGCGACGTTCCTCGTCGGCGCCGGGCTCGCGACCGTGGCGTATCGGCGGGTCGCGGCTCGCCAGTTCGGGTGATCCGTCCGGCCGCGCCGACCGCCGTACGATTGGGCCGATGACGACCGGCCGCGACAACTGGGAGCGACTCCTGCCGCTCTGGCACGTCGTGGTCGCCGCGGGGCTGAGCCTCACGACGATCTCGGCGTGGCTGGCCGGGGACCTCGACGGTCCCCGGCTCGTCGCTGCGCTCGTGATCACCGGCCTGCTCGGGCTCGGCTATGCCTACGTCTTCGGCATCCGCACGCCGGGCGACCTGTCACAGCCGCTCAACGTCGCGTATCTGCTCGCGTGGGGCGTCGCCTACGTGGTCCTGCTGCGGCTCTCGCCGTCGTACTTCTGGATCCAGCCGGTCCTGTACAGCCAGATCTTCTTCCTCGTCGAGTGGCGGGCGACCGTCGCGATCCTGGCGCTCTTCGTCGCGCTGACGCTCCAGTACCAGGTCGAGCTCTCGGGCGGCCTGGCCGGCAGCGACATTGGCGAGCTCATCGGCCCCGTGCTGACGATCCTGTTCTTCCTGGTGCTGTCGGTCTGGATCGGCAAGATCATCGAGGAGAGCGCCGACCGGCGAGAACTCATCGAGCGGCTCGAATCGACCCGCCGCGAGCTGGCCGAGCGCGAGCGGCAGACGGCGGTCCTCGAGGAGCGGGAGCGCGTCTCTCGCGAGCTGCACGACACCCTCGCCCAGGACCTCATCGGCATCGTGACCCACCTTCATGCGGCCGAAGCCGCGTCGGATCCCGATGCTGCCGCCCGCCACCGCGACGAAGCCGTTCGGATGGCCCAGGAGGGCCTGGCCGAGACGCGGCGGCTCGTCTGGGCGCTCCGGCCGACGGCCCTGGAGGGCAGCTCGCTCGCCGAGAGCATCGGGCGGACGATCGAACGGTGGCGGGCCGCCAACGGAATCCAGGCGTCGCTCACCGTGACCGGCCGGCCGCACGGCCTGCATCCCGACGTCGAGGTGGCCCTCCTCCGGAGCGCCCAGGAGGGGCTCGCGAACGTCGTTCGCCACGCCGGGGCGCGGGAGGTGACCGTCAGCCTCTCCTACCTCGGCGACGTCGTCACGCTCGACGTCCACGACGACGGCGCGGGATTCGATCCTGACGCCGTGCCCGCCGGCCCGGCACCGGAATTGTCGAGGCGTTCGCCGAGCGGCACACCGCCGCTCGACCAGGGCCTGGGGCTCGGCCTCCGGGGGCTGCGCGAGCGCGCCGAGCGCCTTGGCGGGTCGGTCGCCGTCGAGAGCACGCCGGGGGAGGGGACCACGCTCGGCGTGACGCTGCCCGCCGGGCCGAGGTCCGCGTGACGGGGCCGCCCGTGGGCCCCGACGGCGTGTCCGTCGGCTCCGGCGAAGCGTCCGTGCTGCGGCTGCTCGTCGTCGACGATCACCCGGTCGTCCGCAACGGCCTGACCGGGATGCTGTCGAGCCAGCCCGACTTCGCCGTCGCGGGCGAGGCGGCCGACGGCCGGGAGGCGATCGCCGCCGTCGCCGCGCTGCGCCCGGACGTCGTCCTCATGGACCTCCGGATGCCAGACATCGACGGGTTGTCCGCGATTCGCGCGATCCGGGAGCAGCCGGACCCACCGCCGATCCTCGTGCTGACGACCTACGACGGCGACACCGACATCCTCCGGGCGATCGAGGCCGGAGCCGCCGGCTACCTGCTCAAGGACGCGCCACCGTCGGAGCTGTACCGCGCGGTCAGGGCGGCAGCGGCGGGCGGGTCGCCGCTGTCGCCGTCGGTGGCTGCCCGGCTCGTCAACCGAGTCCGCGACGCGACGGAATCGCTGAGCTCGCGCGAGCTCGATGCGCTCCGCCTCGTCGCGCGCGGTTTCTCGAACCGTGAGATCGCCCGCGACCTGAGGATCAGCGAGGCGACGGTCAAGACTCATCTGCTGCACGCGTTCGAGAAGCTCGGCGTCGGCGATCGGACGAGCGCGGTGACCCGGGCGATCGAACGAGGCCTGATCGAGCTGCCACGCGACCAGTGACCGCGCGGCGCGGACTTCTTGCCGTCCTGGCCGTTGTTGCGTTGCTCGGCGTGGTTGCCGTCATCGTCGTCCGCCCGGGGATGCCGCCCACGCGCTCCACACCGGTCCTCGACCCGCCCGTCCTCGCCGGTCAGCAGCTGTGGGGCGCCTGCGCGGGTGGCTTCTACGCTCGTCTCGGCGACACGATCGTGCTCACCTCGAGCGGCCACTGCACGACCGAGGGGACGATCGCGTATGCCGCCGACGGCACGACGGTCCGGGGCGTCTTCGGCCCGGCAGCCCGCGAGCCGACATGCCGGCATCCGGACAAGACGTGCAAGCCGTCCGACATGAACTATCTCGTCGTGGCCGAGGACCAGATCCCATGGGGCCACCTGAACCTGGTCGACTTCGGCGCGGGCGGTTACCGCTCGATCGCCGCCGGAACGTCTCCTCTCGCGTGCGCCGACATCGCGGTGGACGACGACGTCGAGATCAACGGCCGGAACATCCACCGAACGGGAACGGTCGCCGAGAAGGGTGCGTACCTCCACGACGGCGACGGCGACTATTTCCCGTGCATGGTCGCGGCGCGGATCGCGGTCGGCACCGGCGATTCCGGGGGAGCAGTCTTCGTGCGCGGCCTTCCGGGCGGCGTCGCCAGCCGCAGCTTCGAGGGCCTGCTCGGCTTCACGCCGCTCGCCGAAGGGCTGGCCCGGCTCGGCCTGGACCTGTGCACGACGCCGGACTGCGACCTCGTGCCGCGGCCACCCTGATCGACCCGATCAGCTCCGCGGCGTTCGGTGCCGGCGCAGGTGCTCAGCGCCGGAGGCCGACACCGAGACGAGCGCTCCGTGGCCCGGCTCGTGGTGGCGCTCGATGAACCCCAGATCGGTGGCGTCCTCCCAGACCGGAAACCGCGGGCACGACGTTCGCCAGGCCTCGAGCGTCTCCGCATACGGGCGCTGGTCCGGGCCGATCCACTCCAGGAGATCGAGGATCAGGTTGTCGACCGTTTCAGACGTCTGCACGAGATCGAGTCTAGCGGGCGATGCTTCCTGCGCCCATGGACGCCTGTCCTGGTCCCGCCGCCGCTTGATGCGGGCCGAAGTTTGAAGGTGCCGGCAGTTCCGCATCCCATTACGGTGTGACCCGGGCCCAACGCCCGTGTCGTATCGGCGAGCCGCTTCGCGCAGGGCTTCTGTCTCCTCGGGTGAGGGGCGGAGGGTCATCGGCATACGGGCACGATACCGGGTGGTATCACGGTGTCACCGCACGCGGGGCCGGACTCAAACGTGCGGAGCGACTCCCTCAGCGAGCCGTTGCATCAGCTCGAGCTGCGCGTCGGACTCCAGCAACGGAAGGTGGCTTCGGGCGACGAAGTCGACCGGCACCGCCGCCCGCCGCCGAATGTCGAGCAGGGTCTCGACGAGCTCGTCGGTCGTGCCGGCGTACGCCGTTCGGCGCTTGAGGAGGGCCTCGTCCTCGCCGTCGAACCGGGGAGGCGCGGCGGGCGGAAGCCGTCGCGTCGCGGACGCCTCCATGTCCGAATACTTCCAGTTCAGGGACCAGACCGCGTCCCGGTAGCGAGCGAGCGCCGCATCGCGCGACGCGCCGGGCAGCAGGATCGAGTAGTGAATGAACCGGAAGTTCGACGGGTCACGGCCGACGCGCTCGCACTCGTCGAGTACCCAGCGCACATGCTCGCCGAACTGATCCGCCGGAGCGTTGGAGAAGAGGCCGTCCGCGAGGCGGGCGGCGCGGCGGATTGCAGGTTCGGCACTCCCCCCGATCAGGATCGGGATGCGCGTCGACGGCGCCGGACGAACGGCCAGCGTCGGTAGGTCGTAGACCGACCCGTGGTGGGTGAACGGCTCGCCGGTCCACGCCTTCGGCAGGATCTGGAGGACCTCCTCCATCGCGGCTCCGCGGCGGCGCATGTCGGCCCCGAGCCCGGCGTATTCGACCTCCGACCAGCCGAGCCCCAGGCCGAGGAGCAGCCGGCCATGGCTCAGGATCTGCACCGTCGCCGCGTCCTCCGCCAGACGCAGCGGGTGATGCATCGGGGCGAGGACGACGCCGGTGCCGATCTCGATTCTCGACGTCGCCTGCGCGAGCGCCGCGCTGACCACGAGGAGCGAGGGCATGTAGCCGTCGTCGACGAAGTGGTGCTCGGTCGTCCAGACGGACGTGAAGCCAAGCCGCTCTGCCTCGACGGCCAGGCGGACGGTTTCGTCGTACGTGCGCGTCCAGTCGGTCTCACCCGGCCGTAGCTGCGCGCTGAGGAGTCCGAAGCCAAGTCCCATGGCGGCGACGGTACCAGCCCGTCGCTGTCGGCGTCCTGCGAAGATTGACAACGGCTGCCGATGCAGAAGCCCATACCAGTTGAGCGGTCTCCTGAGGCCGTCATGCGGAAGGGCGATGGATACCGAGCTGGTGGTCCGAGCGCAGCACGGCGATCGGGCGGCGTACGGCCTGATCGCCGCCGAGGTTGCGGACCGTTTCCTCGCTGTGGCTCGCAGGATCCTGCGGGACGTCGATCGCGCCGAGGACGCGACGCAGCAGGCGTTGCTGGCAGCATGGCAGGATCTCCCGCAGCTCCGTGATCCAGCTCGCTTCGACGCCTGGTCGTATCGATTGCTCGTCCGGGCGTGCTACGCGGAGGGCCGGAAGCAGCGCCGCTGGGCCCCGAACCTCACGAGCCTGCCGATGGCGGAGGCGGCCGCCCCCGACGACCTCGGCACGATCGCCGATCGGGACCAGCTCGAGCGCGGCTTTCGGCGGCTGACGCTCGATCATCGTTCCGTGGTGGTGCTCCACCACTATCTCGATCTGCCGCTGGACCAGGTTGCGGCGATCCTCGGGATCCCGGCCGGGACGGCCCACTCCCGACTCCACCATGCCATGCGTGCGCTGCGAGCGGCCCTCGATGCCGACCAACGCGGCTCCACCCGGGAGGTCTCCTGATGGCCGAAGACAAGGACGTCACTCGTATCGTTCGGACGTGGCTCCGGAACGACGACGGTGCGTCGGCGGACGCAGTCCTCGAGACCGTCCTCTTCGAGCTGGCGACGACGCCGCAGCACCGGCTTTGGCGTTTCCCGGCGAGGTTCGGCGGCGTGAGCCGGCGTGCGAGGCTGGGGGTCGCACTCGGGGCCGCGGCGGTCCTCGTGCTCGTCGCCGGCTCCTTCTGGCGAGTCTTCGACGCCCCGGCCGGCGTGGGCACCTCACCCTCGCCGGCTCCGACAGGTCGGACGTGGTCGAGCGGGGCGCCGCAGCCCAGGCCCCTCGAGGGGGGCGTTCTTCCGGCCGGCCGGGTGCTGCTGGCGGACGCTGGCATCAGGTTCTCGGTCGAGGTCACGGCGGGTTGGGAGCACTTCGGGGATTCGAGCGGCAACTACATCAGCAAGAGCGTCAGGGGTCCGCAGGGCGCGGAGGGGGTCATCTTCTGGACGGCCTACCCCGCGAGCGGAGAGGTGGCTTACGAGTGCCATTACCTGCGGAGCCGAGGTGTCGCCGCCTCCGCGAACGAACTGGCAGCCTTCGTGACCGAGGTGCCCGGGACCGAGGTTGTCGTGGGACCGTCGGAGGTGACCCTGGACGGTCTGCCTGCGCATCGGGCGACGATCGTCGTTCGCGACGACGTCGGTTGCGACCCCGGGTTCTTCTTCGTCTATCCGGACGTCTTCGGCGGTGCCCTCTGGCCGGAGACCGAGCCGGGCGACACCGTTACGGCCTGGATCGTCGATGTGGCTGGCCGACTCCTCTTCATCGAGGCGAAGACGAAGCCCGACGCGGGCGCGAGCCTGATCAACGAGATCGAAGGGATCGTCGGTTCGATCCACTTCGAGTAAGCGCGGGCGGGCGGCAGCCTCGCGCCGACTCTGGCGCACAGGGGGAGACGCCGGTCTGCGACCGATCCCGAGCCCCGTAAAGGCCTTTGGGTCCGCCTTACAACTGCGACGCGCTTCCGTAGGATGTCGGACATGGAGTCGGTCCGCGGGTCGACCAGGGGTCGCGTCCAGCAGGGACTTGGCAGCCGGGGAGAGGCCGGCCTCGTTGGGCGCGAGACCGAGCTGTCGCTCATCGACGACGTCCTCGCGGCGCTTGCGTCGGGAGATGGGCGCCTCGTCCTCGTCGCCGGCGAGGCCGGCATCGGCAAGACGCGGCTCGCCGAGGCGGCGGCCGACCGTGCTCGCGAGGCCGGAGCCCGTGTCGCCTGGGGTCGCTGCTGGGACGCCGGCGGCGCACCCGCGTACTGGCCGTGGATCCAGGTGCTGCGGGCGATCCTGCGGGACGACGAGCCCGTCATCCGCCCGCGGATCGAGCAGCTGCGCGACCGTCTCGGCCCGATCATGCCCGAGCTTCTCGCCGGCGCGCCACCGCCCGTAGTTGACCTCCATCCCGACTCGGAGCGCTTTCTGCTGTTCGACGCGGTGGCCGCGACCCTGCGAGCCGCCGCCGGGTCTCGCCGAACCGTCGTCATCCTCGAGGACCTTCACGCCGCCGACGAGCCATCGCTGCTGCTCCTCCGCTTCGCGGCGACCGAGCTGACCGACGTTCCCATTGCCGTGTTCGCGACCTACCGCGACCCCGAGCTCGCGGCGGACGACCCCCGCCAGGGGCTGCTCGAGGAGATCGGCCGCCACCCGTTCGTCACGCGGGTCCGGCCGGCCGCCCTTGCCGAGCCGGACGTCGCCCGTATGATCCAGAACGCGACCGGCCATCGCCCGTCTGCCCTCGTCTCACGGGCAATCACGCGCGAGACGGAGGGCAACCCCCTGTTCGCCACCGAGGTCGCGCGCCTTCTCGCTGACGAGGGTCGGCTCGGGGCGATCGACGGCCTCTCCGATCGCCTGACGATCCCCGAGGGTGTGAAGGCGGTCATCCGCCGCCGCCTCGATCGCCTGTCCGAAGGCTGCCGGTCGATGCTCCAGCTTGCCTCGATCATCGGCCGGGAGTTCGATCTCGAGCTGCTCGCGAACCTTGGGGCCGAACACGCGGCCGCGCTTGCCGCGATCGACGAGGCCATGACCGCGCGGGTGGTCCAGGAGGGGCGCGGAGGGATCGGCCGATGGCGCTTCGCGCACGCGCTCATCCGCGAGGTTCTCTACGAGTCGCTCTCGCTGCCGGTCCGCACCGGTCTCCACGATCGCGTGGGACGGGCGCTGGAACGGCTCGCCGGCGAGTCGCCAGATGAGCTCGTGAGCGAGCTGGCGTACCACTTCGTGCTCGCCGCACCCGGTGGCGACACCGAGCGTGCGGCGAGGTATTCCCGTCTGGCCGGTCAGCGGGCGACGCAGTCGGCCGCCCATGAAGAGGCGGTCCGCCACTTCCAGAACGCGCTCGCCGCGCTCGAGCTCGACCGAGCGGCGCCCGAGGGCGAACGGTGCCGGCGGCTCATCGATCTCGGCGAGGCCCAGTCGCGAGCCGGAATCCCGAACGCGCCACGAACCATCCGCGAGGCGGCTGCCCTGGCCGAACGGCTCGACCTGCCCGACGAGCTCGCGCGCGCGGCAGTCGCCTACGGCGGGCGGTTCATGTGGGCCCGGGCCGGGTCGGATCCCTACCTCGTCCCGCTCCTCGAGAGGGCGCTCCGCGCCCGCGGCGACCGCGAGGACGCACTCCGGATTCGGCTCCTGGCGCGGCTGGCCGGCGCGCTCCGGGACGAGCACACCATGGATCGACGCGCCGCGATCAGCGCCGAGGCCCTCGAGGTCGCCCGCCGCATCGGCGATCCGACGTCGCTCGTCCACGCCCTGTCCGCACGGTTCTGGGCGATCTGGGGACCCGACCACCTGGACGAGATGACGACGATCGCGGCCGAAGTCGACACGCTCGTCGACACCCAGACCGAGTCGACCGCCGACATCGAACGCATCGGCGATGCGCGCTGGATGTCGATCAGCGCACTGAGCACGATCGGGCACACGCCGCAGGACGCCGACCGGATCTTCGAGCGTTTCGCGGACGCCGTCGAGCGGCTTCGGCAGCCCGCCCACCGCTGGTATCTCGGCGTCATCCGAACGGTCCTCGCCCTCGCGCGGGGCCAGTTCGCCGGGATCGACGACCTCATCGAGCAGACCCGCACCGAAGGCCAGATCCAGGCGTGGGACGCCGAGAACGCGTATCGCCTCGCCCGCTTCGCGCTGGCCCGCGAACGCGATCAGCTCGAGTCGATCGAGCCGCACATTGCGGCGGCCGTCGAAGACGCGCCCGGCTACTGGCTCTTCCCCGCGACACGAGCCTGGATCAACGCCGAGCTGGGCCGGCTCGACGAGAGCCAACGGGATCTCGCGACGATGCTGGGCGACGGCGCCGATCGGTGGCCGCGCGACAACAACTTCCTGTGGGCGATGGTGCACCTGGCCGAGGCCGCCATCCGGCTTGGCGATCGACGATCGATCGAGCAGCTCCTCGAGGTCCTCCAGCCGTACCGGCATCTCGCTGCGTCCGCGGCCGGAGAGGTCGTCGGCGGACCGGTCGGCCGCGTCGTCGGCGACCTCGCCGCGGAGCTCGGCCGATTCGAGGATGCCGTGGCGGCCCACGAGGAGGCATTCCGCTTCGTCCGGCGGGCCGGCTGGCGCCCCTGGGAGGGCTGGACGCACCTGAGCCACGGGCGGGTGCTCGACCGACGCGGCCACCCCGGGGACGACGATCTGGCCCGGGAGCACTTCACGAAAGCGGCGGCCATCGCCGAAGAGCTCGGCATGCCGGCGCTCGCGGCCCGGGCACGGGCCGAGCTCGCGGAAGAAGCGAGCGCCAGCCAGGGCGTGGCCCGAAACGAACGAGAGGGCGTCGTGGCGGGCAGGGCCTCGACGACCACCCCGAGCGACGTTGGGCGATTCGTGCGCGAGGGGGACGTCTGGGTCATCGAGTTCGGTGGCCGGACGACGCGCCTGACCGACGCGAAGGGCCTCCGCTACCTCGCCCGGCTGCTCGCGTCGCCCGGGCGGGAGATCCCCGCGATCGACCTCGCGAGTAACGGCCCAGACACGTCCACCCGAGAGGCGGCATTCGGGCGCGGCACCGCATTCGGAACGGCGGTCGCCGGCGGTGTCGCCAACGCCGAACCGGTCCTCGACGCAACGGCGCGGACCGCCTACAAGTCGCGGCTTCTCGAACTCCAGGAGGAAATCGACGAGGCCGAGTCATTCGGCGATCGCCAACGGGCGGCCCTCCGTCGCGAGGAGTTCGAGGCGATCGCCTCCGAGCTGACCGCGGCAACCGGGCTCGGCGGTCGCGCGCGGGTCATGGGCTCGCCCGCCGAGCGAGCCCGGCAGAGCGTGACGAAAGCGATCCGTGGCGCACTCGAGCGGATCGGCAATGCGGATCCGGACCTCGGCGCCCATCTCGAGCACGCTGTTCGGACGGGTGCCTTCTGCTCCTACGCACCCGATCCCCGCTCCCAGCAGCGTTGGACCGTGCACGGCGGGGTGTGACGCCGCATTTCACACGGTCTCCGGTGCAGGTTTTCGCGGTGCGCCGCTCGGGTCGCCGGCGCGACCCGCAACGTCACGCCACCTGGTCAGAACGCCGCACATGAGGGGCGGCGCAGACCAGGAGGTAGCGAGATGAAGTGGACCACGATCACCGGAGCCGCCCGACCCGTCATCCTCGTCGTCGCGGCATCGATCTCGATGGCGGCCTGCAGCGCGACCGCGGCCGAAGTCGCCGGGCGCGGCTTCGTGGACACGAGCTACGACATCGCCGAGCGGACGCGAACGCAGTTCGCCGTCGCGCCGGGCGGGAACCGGATCGACACGAGCCTCGAAAGGGCCGAGCGGATCAAGGGCAACTTCGGAACGGCGGCCGGGTCCGACACGAGCTACGACGCCGTGGAGAAGATCCGCTCCGGACGTTGACGTCGGCGAGTCCCCCCCGCACCGTCGAGATCGAACTTCCGCCGATGCCGGACGGCCTGCACGAGCCGTCCGGCATCGGTCACGTTCGCGCCTCTTGCCGGCGAGGCAACGATCACGTTCCGCGGACGGGTGCAAGGCGGCGGCGCGCAGATCAAGAACCCAGTGGACGTCGCCCCAGGGGCCGGAAGAGCGGACTTCCGCGGACCACGCCCGTGGCGATCATCCAGGTCTCGGGCCGGCGTTGGGTCCGGGCCCGGTCTTCGAACTCCCCGCCGCGACGGCCTGACCGCGGGCGACGTGCCCGCTTGACGGCGCCGAGATGCCCGAGTGACGGGCGCCGTGTATTCCTCGCCGTGCAGGCTCGCCAGATAAAGGGGGACCCGAGATGCCTCGCGACGATTTCCTGATTCGGTATTCGAAGTCGAAGAGGCGTGCGACCCGCCGCGAAGGCGCCGAAGCCGAAGCTCCAAACCGACCGCTGCACCACCACGAGCTGCTCGAGGAGCTCGAAGCCAGGGAGCCGATCGCCGAGCTCAAGGAGGGCGCCATCGAGCTCGACCTCGACGTCGCCGCCTACGGCGAGCCGGATGTGCAGGTGGAGCGCGAGATCGCCGACGGGGCGTACCTGAGCGGCCGCGAACGCCGTGAGCTCGAAAATGCGACGCCGTGGCGCATTCGGCTGGCTTTCCGAAACGCGGCCGTCGGCGTTCATGCCTTCCCGCCGCGGGCCGAGATCGAGGAGATCGCCCACGACCACGGCGATGCGGAGCATGTCGAGCGATTCGAGTTCGAGGGCAACCTTCCGGACCACCTGCCGCTTCGACTCGCGCCTCGCAAGCTGCCCGTCGAACTCCAGGTGCCACGTCGCATCGCCGTCCGAGGCGTCGGCGATCGATCCGACGACGACCGGATCATGCAGGCGACGACGATCTTCGGGGCGGACAACCGGTACCTGTTCAATGACACCGCCTACCCGTGGTGCACGGTCGGTCGCGTGGACACGCCGGGGGGCACGGCATCGGGCACGATGGTCGGGCCGCGCCACGTGCTCACCTGCAGCCACGCGATCCAGTGGAATGCCGACAACACCGCCGGCTGGGTCAAGTTCACCCCGGCCTACTTCGATGGCAGCGCGCCCTTCGGTGTGGCCTGGGGGATCCGCGTCTACTGGGAGGGCCTGAAGGTCTACGGCCCGACGATCAATCGCGACGAGGGCCAGCACGACTACGTTTGCGTCGTGCTCGACCGAAACATCGGCAACCTGACCGGCTGGATGGGCTCGCGAAGTTGGTCAGACGACTGGGACGGCCTCGCCGTCTGGCGTCACATCGGGTACCCGGCCGATCTCGCCAACGCCCAGCGGCCGTCGTACCAGGCCGGCATCTCGCTCGATGGCTCGTTCTGGGACCGCGAGGTCCATACGCGGATCTTCCATCAGGGCGACGTCTGGCCCGGTCAGTCGGGCGGGCCATTCTTCGCCTGGTGGTCCGGCGAGTCGTTCCCGCGCGTCGTCGCCGATCAGAGCGGCCAGAACTCCGATGAGAACTCCGCGAGCGGCGGAGCCCACATGGTGAACTGCATCATCCGAGCCCGGAACGACTACCCGTAGCGACGGCGCGGCCGGTCGGCCGTCCGATCGGCCGCGGGCGAACCTGGAGTAGAGTCTCGACATGGCCACGGGGGCATCGGTCAAGCACGACGAACTGACGGGGTCTGGCAGCCGCCCGGCGGGTGAGCGCCAGAGGCCGATCGCCTACGAGCGTCGCCCGTCCGGTAGCGGTCCGAAGGGCCACCTGCTGTCCGGAACGATGGGCGAGTACGGCGCCGACCCGATCGGGGCCATGCGCCGTTGGCGCGACGAGTACGGCGACCTCGTGCCGATCCGGTTCGGGCCGTTCCGCGCCCACATGGCCTACGGCCCGGCCGAGATCGAGGAGGTCCTTGTCGATCGGGCCGTGGATTTCCGGAAGAGCTTCGGGACCCGCATGCTCATTCCCCTGCTCGGTCAGGGGCTCCTCACCGCCGACGGCGACGAGTGGCTTCGCCATCGGCGGCTCGCGTCGCCGGCCTTCCACCGCGACCGGATCGAGGGCTACGGTCGGACGATGGCCGGCTACGCGCAGGATCGCGTCGACGCCTGGACCGAGGGCGAGGTCGTCGACCTTCACGACGAGATGACCGCCCTCACCCTTCGTATCGTCGCCCGAACCCTCTTCGACGCGGACGTCACCGCCCGCATCGAGGAGGTCGCCCGGATCGGCACGTGGATCCAGGACTTCTACTACCTGCGCTTCGCGAGCCTCCGCTTCCTCATCCCGACGTGGTTGCCGACGCCCGGCAACCGTCGCCTGACGGCGGCGACCCGCCGACTCGACGACGTCGTCTACCGGATCATCCGCGATCGCCGTCCGGGCGAGGATCGCGGCGACCTGCTGTCGATGCTGCTCCTGGCTCGCGACGAGCAGGGGATCGGCCTGTCCGAGAAACAGGTCCGCGACGAGGTCATGACGCTGCTGCTCGCGGGCCACGAGACGACGGCGCTCGCGCTCAGCTGGGCGTTCCTGCTGCTCGACCGGAACCGGGAGGCGCGCGACCGCCTCGAAGGCGAGCTCACCGCCGTCCTCGGGACTGAGCCTGCCTCCCCGGGCGATGTGCCGGCCCTGCCGTACACCCAGGCCGTCGTCAACGAGACGCTTCGTCTCTACCCACCCGCCTATGTCACCGGCCGCGAGGCGATCCGCGCCACGCGCATCGGCGGGGTGCCCATCCCGAAACGGCACATCGTGCTCATCTCGATGTACGCGACGCACCGCGACCCGCGGTTCTTCCCGGAGCCGGACGCGTTCCGCCCCGAGCGCTGGCTCGACGGGCTCGAGAAGCGCCTGCCCCGGGGGGCGTTCATTCCGTTCGGTCTCGGGTCGCGGAAGTGTATCGGCGCCTCGTTCGCGATGATGGAGGCCACGCTCCTGCTCGCGACGATCGCCCGCCGCTGGCGTTTCGAGCTGACGCCGGGCGACATCCCGACGCAGCCGTCGATCACGCTCCGACCGGCGGCGGCGATGCCCGGCCGGATGCGATCGGTCGCCTGATCCCGCCT
>DASTVH010000358.1:0-6148 GCA_035759195.1 Candidatus Limnocylindrales bacterium | reverse complement strand
CGCCGTTGACGATGCCGGCCGAGTTCGAGGTGAAGACAGCGACACATTCGCCATTGCTGTCCGTGTCGGCGTCGGTGTTGACCGAGTCGACGTCACAGGTCGTGGACGTCGCGTCGAGCACGTACGCGGCGCCGCCGGAGTTGGCGAGCGTCACGTTGACGTCCTCACCGGCCGCGTCGACGAAGCCGTTCCCGTCGCCAAGGTCCTTCTCGAGCAGCACGGTGAAGGTGTGAGCCTCCTCGATGCTGTTCGTGTCGTCGCCGGAGATGCTGATGCGGGCGTCGACCCAGGTCTTCGTCGCATCCTCGTTGCCGGCGGTTGAGGCATCGGTGGCCGTCGAGATCAGGAAGCTGATCCCGCCGACTGTCACCGTGGCCGACGCCGTCCCGGTCGTGACACCGGTCGTGGCGGAACTGAAGACGACGACGCACTGGCCGGCGGCATTGGTGCCGTCGTCACATGTGGACGTCGTGTCCGGATCGTCGTCGACGACCGTGGTCCCGCCGCTCGAGTCAGTCAGCGTGACGCTGACGACCTGGCCGGAGACCGGCTGCGGGCCGGTGCCGTCGCCGTCGTCGGCGAGGACGGTGACCGTGAACGTATGCGGATCGTTGACCCGGTTCGTGTCGTCACCGGTGATGTCGATCGAGGCATCGACCCAGGTCTTGACGACCGACTCGTTGCCAACCACGGCCGCGTCGTTCGCGGTCGTGATCCCGAACGAGATCCCGCCGACCGTGACCGTCGCGGACGCCGTGCCGGTCGTCGTGCCGGTGGAGTTCGAGCTGAAGCTCACCGAGCAGACGCCGGTCGAGTCCGTGGTGCATCCTTGGTTGCCGGCCGGGTTCGAAACGGCACCGCTGGCGTCGACCTTATGGATCGTCACCGCCACGTTGTTGGCGGCCACGAGGCCGTTGCCGTCGCCGGCGTCGATCTTGACCGTCGCGGTGAACGAGTGGCTTGCGCCGACCCGGTTCGTGCCGTCGCCGGTGATGTCGATCGTGGCGTCGACGTACGTCTTCACCGCATCGCCGCTGTTGTCGCCGATGCCGTCGGTCTCGCGGGTCAGGATCGTGCCGCCGACGTCGACGTCGACGGTCGCGTGACCCGTGATCACGCCGGTCTGGCTCGAGCTGAAGACGATCGTGCACTGGCCGTTCGCGTCGAGGTCGTCCTCGACGCCCGCGCCGTTGATGCACGTGCTGCTCGGGTCGACGACGATGTCCGAGGCCTCGATGCCGTTGCTGCCGGTCAGCGTGTACTCGACGTCGCCGACCGTGGCCGCGGTCTCGCCGGAGCCCAGGACCTTGTCGACGTCGACGATGAACGTGTGCGACTCGCCGACGCGGTTCGTCTCGGTCGGGGTGATCGTGATGTTCGCGTCGCAGAAGTCGAGGTTGCCGAGGGCGTAGTCCTTGAGCGTCGCATCGATCGACGAGGACGAGCGCGTCTCGGCGAGGAACGAGCCGAAGCACGGCGGCGCGGTGAGGCCGGCCTCCAGGAACACGTCGGTGAGGTTGACGCCGCCCTCGACGAACTGGTCGGGATCGACCTCCCTCACCGGGTCGGGGCTCGGCGGTCCGGGCTTCGTCTTGTCCTCCATCGCCCACGGCGTGACGAAGGAGTTCGTGTCGTTGATCGTCGCGCAGAGGTTGTTCCCGGCGACGTCGCCGAGGGCCGTGTTCTCGCACTTGCCGGTTGCCGACGCGAGCTCGCCGAACGAGCCCGGCGCGTCGCCGGCGCCGGCCGTGTAGCGGAAGAGCTGGATCAGCGCGTTCGAGCCGCCGCCGGTGAAGTTGGCGAGGACGAGGATGTCGCCGGTCTGCTTGGAGCCCTCGAACTTGCCGGTCTCCTCGTTGCAGGAGACTTCGTCCTGGAAGAGCCACAGGCCGATGAACGCGTCGCCGCTGTTGTCGAAGCGCTCGACGCCGAAGTAGAAGAGCTGGTCGTCGGCGGTATCGCCGTCGCCGGTCTCGGCATCGCCCTGGACGGCCATGCCGTAGGCGTTGACGATGTCGGTCTTGTCAGTCGGGTTGGGGACCGACACACAGCCCCAGACGCCCCCGGCGGCGGCGCCGTTGATCGCCTGGTCGTCCTTGTTGCTCGGCTCGTGATAGCTGGGATCCGGGCCGCTCGCGCCGGGCGCGAAGTCCTGGATGACCCCGGTCGTGTCGAGCGTTCCGGCCGGCAGGTTGGCCGCGACCTCGTCTCCGTCGGAGTCGAAGATGGCGGCCCAGTCGGAGCCGCCGCCGGCGCCGTCTACGATGTTGCCGTCGAGCTCCATCGGACTCGTCGGGTCGTGGACGGCGAGGGCCGTCCCGACGGTGAGCAGCAGGGCGACGATCGCCACGAGCGGCCCTGTCTTGCGGGGGATCGCCCGCCTGATTTGCGTTCTACTCACGATGTCCCTCTCCTGTGCACGCGCTCACGGTCATCGCGCCGGGTCGGACGGGCGCGGTCTCGACCCGGTGTGGCAGGTTGCCTGCGACGGTCGCCGCCCCTGGTCACCTCCCCCATGTGTCACACGCCGGACAAGCCGTGATGCACCGGCCCGCACGGGTCGGCGCACATCACGGAACACGACCCCCATGTCGTGACGAGCCTCTCTTCCCCCGGCTGCGGAAGAAAAGGCCTTTCCCCTGCGGGCCGCACGTGGCGACCCCTGGTGGAGCGCCGGCGGGCGACGGGAGCCCGCGACGGTCGCTCCTGTGACGGTTCGGCCTGAGCGCCTCCCCCGGGCTGCGATCCAGCCGCTTGAGTCGTGAGTAGTACTACCCCGAAAGTCCGGGGTCAATACCCGATTCCGTAACGGTGTGCCCGAAGTCAGGAAATTGACACCGCGGCGGTGCCAGGCGGCACCATCCGAGCTCAGCTGCCCGGTGACAGCTCGCGCAGCGCCGCGTCGAAGGCCGCGAAGGCGCGCTCCGAGAACAGCACGAACGTTGCCTTCCGGAGAGTCACGGCGTCGACCAGGCCCTCGCCAACGGCCCGGACCCCGACACGGGCGGCGTCCTCGAGCGGGTAGCCGAAGATGCCGGCGCTGATCGCCGGGAACGCGATCGTCCGGGCGCCCGCCTCGTCGGCCAGGCGGAGCGCGGTCCGGTACGCAGAGTCGAGGAGCGCCGGTTCGCCGGCGCCGCCGCCGCGCCAGATCGGACCGACCGCGTGGACGACCCAGCGAGCCGGGAGGTCGCCTGCGGCGCTCAGGACCGCCGATCCCGTCGGGCAGCGCCGGGTCCGGCCGTAGCGCGCCTCGAGGTCGGCCATGACGGCCGGACCGCCGGCCCGGTGGATGGCACCGTCCACCCCACCCCCGCCGCCCAGCCACTCGTTGGCAGCATTCACGATCGCGTCGGCCGTGACCCGGGTGATGTCGCCGATCGTCGCGGCGAGCACCCGGTCCTCGCCGAGCGCGACCTGGGTTTCGGGCATGGCCGGAGGGTACGATCTCCGGCGATGGATCGCGAGCTGTATCGGGCGGGGCCCACGGACCGCCGGCATCCCTTCCGCTTCTCCGCCCACGCCCGTGTCTGGTTCTCCGACACCGACGCACAGGGCGTCGTCTATTACGGGCGCTACCTGCCGTACTTCGACCACGCCCGGCTCGAGTACCACCGCTATCTCGGCCTCCGCGAGCTGTGGCACGGCGAGGTCGAGTTCGTGATGCGGGCGATGACGGTCGAGTACGAGGCGCCGGCGGTCTTCGACGACCTGCTCGAGATCTTCGTCCGGACCGCCCGGATGGGCCGGACGAGCGTGACGGTCGAGTGCGCCGCGTACCGCGTCGCCGACGAACTGTTGATGTGTACCGCCGTCCAGACGGTCGTCCTCGTCGACGTACCGGGCCGCCGGCCGACGCCGATCCCGGCCGACTATCGGGCGACGATCGACGCGTTCGAGGGCGGGGGCGACCGGGCCGCCCAGGGCGATTAGGTCGCGTCGGGCCGGTTCACGTTCCCCGGATCGCGCTCCCCGCCCGCAAGCCGCTCGTCGTACCGCGCGTCGCGCCAGGCCAGCGCCGCCTTGAGGCCGTCGCGGCGGACGACCTCCTCGAACGCCCGCGACGTCTCGGACATGTTGATGAACGACTGGACGTCGAGACCCATCTCGACGGCGGCCGCGAAACCGGCCGCCTCCATCGCCCGGTTCAGCATGAGCTTCGTCGGGGCCATGACGTCGGGCGGGACGCGGGCCAGGCGGTCGGCGAGCGCGTCGACCTCGTCGGCGAGCCGGTCGGCCGCCACGACGCGGTTGACGAGCCCGATCCGCTCTGCTTCGCGGCCGTCGATCAGGTCGCCCGTCATGAGGAGCTCGCGCGTCTTTTTCTGGCCGACGAGGAACGGCATCAGGAGCGTGACCGGCGCCGAGCCGAACCGGATCTCCGGTTCGCCGAGGCGGGCGTCCTCGGCGGCCACGATCAGGTCGCAGGCCATCGCCAGCTCGAGGCCGCCGGCCAGCGCGTAGCCGTGGATCTGGGCGATGACCGGCTTCGGACAGCGCCAGATCGCCATCGTCGCGGCAACGTCCTCGGCGAGCAGCTCCCGCCAGCCCCACGCGTCTGCCGGCTGGCCCTCGGCGAGGTCGTATCCGGAGCAGAACGCCCGGCCGGCCCCGGCGATCGTGATGACCCGTACCCGCTCGTCGGCCTCTGCCTCGCGGAGCGCGTCCACGAGCGCCTCGCGCAGATCCCGGCTGATCGCGTTGAGCTTGTCGGGGCGGTTGAGGACGAGACGAACGCCCCACGGCGTCGGCTCCCGCAGGACGAGCCCGCCGCTGCCGGACAGCCCGGGCTCGCTCACGGCAGCCGATCCACGACGACGAGGGCGTCGACGGCGACCGCGCCGGCCGGCCCGGCCACGACCGGGTTGAGGTCGATCTCGCGGATCTCCGGGCGCGTCGTCGCGAGCGTCCCGAGGGCGACGAGGATCGCGGCGACTGCGCCACGGTCGGCGCCCGGTCGGCCGCGGACGCCGTCGAGGATCGCGGCCCCGTGGAGCTCGGCCAGCATCGCGAGGGCATCGGCATGGGTCACCGGAGCGAGGCGCAGGCTGACGTCGTCGAGCACCTCCGCAAGGACCCCGCCGAGCCCGACGAGGACGAGCGGCCCGAACTGCGGGTCGCGTTCGAGGCCCGCGATGAGCTCCACGCCGGGTCCGGCCATGGGCTCGACGAGCAGGCCGCGAAGCGTCGCGCTGCCCTCCGCTTCGAGCCCACGACCGATCGCGAGCAGCTCCTCGGCCGCCCCGCGGACCGCATCGTCGCCGAGGACCCCCAACCGCAGGCCGCCGACCTCGGTCTTGTGGGCCAGGCCGTCGGCGTCGAGCTTGAGGGCGACCGGGCCGGCCAGGTCCCGCGCGACGTCGACCGCGGCGGCGGCATCCGGCGCGGGCCGGGCATCCACGACCGGCAGTCCGGCCGCCGCGAGGAGCGCGAGGCTCTCCCGTTCGGCGAGGACGACGGCCCCGGGCGAGGCCTCCGCCGGGGGCAGGGAGGGCTCGTGGCCCCACGGCGTGCGATCGCGGGCGAGGGCCGGCCAGCCGGCCCGGACCGGCCCGTCGGCGGTGCGCCGTTCCCGACGCGCCTCCCAGGCCGCCAGGTGGGCGATCGCCCGGAACGCCTCGACGGTCCCGCGCAGCAGGGGAACGCCGCCCGCTTCGTCGAGCTGCCGCTTCGTCTCGGGCGGCGGCTCGCCGGACGTGAGCGACACGTAGACCGGCAGGATGGCCGGCCGATCGGCCGTGGCCCGGACAAGCTCGGCGGTCACCTCGCGCGCTGTTTCGATCTCCGAGGGCAGGGAGCGGTATGGGAAGTCGTGGACGAGCACGAGCACGTCATAGGCACCCGACGCGGCGAACGCCTCGAACGCGGCCCGGTAGGCGGTCTGGGCATCGGACGAGCCCCATGGGTCGAGCGGGTTGCCGATGTAGCCGAGCGTCGGCAGGTCCTCGAGCAGTCGGACGCGGGCGGCGTCCGGCACCGGGGGCAGGTCGATGCCGGTCCGCGGGGCGAGGTCGGCGATGAGCGACGCCTCCCCCGTCGAGACGGTGACGACGCCGGTCCGCCCTCGACCGACCCGCCGGCCCAGGCGCCGGCAGCCGGCCACCAGCTCGGCCGTCTCGAGCAGCTCGTCGAGGTCGGCGCAGCGGAT
>DASTVH010000357.1:0-18897 GCA_035759195.1 Candidatus Limnocylindrales bacterium | reverse complement strand
TCGTAGAAGGGCTCGAAGATCACGACCTCGTCGCCCGGGTCGAGCAGGCCGAGCATCGCCGCGATCATGCCCTCGGTCGCGCCGCACGTGACGGTGATCTCGATCTCCGGGTCAAGGACCCACTCGGGGTGGAATCGGGCGGTCTTCGCCGCGATCGCCTCGCGCAGCGGCGTTGCGCCCCACGTGATCGCGTACTGGTTGACGTCGGCGAAGAGCGCCGCCGCGGCCGCCTCCTTGAGCTCGGCCGGAGCGGGGAAGTCGGGGAAGCCCTGGGCGAGGCTGACGGCGCCGGCGTCGACCGCCAGGCGGTTCATCTCGCGGATGACCGATTCGGTGAACGATCCGGTCTTGCGGCTGATGCGGCGCATGGCCCGAAGTGTACGGGCGGCGGGAAGCGACGCTCAGCGCCGCCGGCGGCGGGGGTCGGTCGGCGCGGCCCTGGGCCGATCACGGGCCGGGGCGCGGCGGCGGGTGTTGAGGAACGCGAGCAGCGCCACGAACGACAGGCCGATCGCGACGATGACGAGCAGACCCTGGCCGGGCCCCAGCCCGCCGACCAGGAGGCCCTGGAACGCGACGGCCACGACGACCGCGGCAAGGACGATGAGCCCGACGAGGCCGCGGCGGGACGTCGACCCGTCGTCGGCGACCCCGAGCGACGGCCGGATGCCGAGCAGGCCGGCGGTCACGAGCAGGGCGCCGGCCGGCAGGACGATCGCGAATGCCTGGAAGCCTCGCGCGCCGAACATCGCGGCCACCACCTGGGCGACGATCGCGAGACCGACGACGAGCAGGGCGACCGCCGCCGGACGCCAGCCGCGGTACGCGCCGAAGGCGATCGCCGGCAGCGCGAGCCACGCCCCGAAGTCGAAGAGGTACACGGCCCGCTCGACGTCGGATGCGGCCGGACAGGTCTCCTCGAAGCAGTCGCCCCACCAGGTCAGGAAGATCGCGATCGGCAGCGCGACGAGCAGCAGGAGCCAGGCGCCGGCGGCGAGCGCGGCGGGCGCAACGCCCGATGACGCGCCGGTCGAGTCGGAGCGGCCGGTCGGGGGCTCATGGGCCCGCTGGCGGGTCATCGCGGGCCGGACCTCAGACCAGCCGGCGCGGGATCGTCTCGAGCCAGCCGCGTTCGAAGAAGGGTGCGCCGTCGAGCGTCACCCGGAGCCCGACGTTCATGTGGAAGTCGGTTTCGGTGCTCCGAATCGTCCCGGACGCCTCGACCAGGATCTCCGAGCCGTGGTCGCGCAGGCGATAGACCACCTCGTTGTGCATCCGGGCGCGGGCCGGGTCGTCGTCGCGGGCGGTCATCTCGAGCCGCTCGCCGGCGTGGAGGCTGCTCCCGCCGCCGGGCAGGATTGTCTCGCCGAACTCGCTCGAGGTGACCGTCACCGAGCCGTCGATGACGTCCTCGGTCACGCGCCAGGTCGGCGGCTCCTCGGTGCTGCGGCCGACCTCGCGGACCCCTGCCGGCGTTGTCTTGAACGGCGGCACCGGCAGCGTGGCGGCGCCGGCCGGGAGGACCGGCAGGACCAGGTGCGAATCCGCGAGGTGGATCGCGTGCTCCGCCGGGAACGGCGAGGGCCAGACGACCGGCCAGGCCGACGAGGCGACCGCCAGCCGGATGCGGTGGCCCGGCAGGACGCGGTAGGCCGTCGCGCGCATCGGCACCCGGACGTTTGCGACCACGCCCGGCTCGAGCGGCGTCGGGTCGCTGTGCGAGTCGCGATGGGTCAGGTTCAGGATGCCGGCCGTCACCTGGGCCGACGTGCCGTCGGGCGCCACGTCGGTCAGGCGAACGACCGCGGTCGCAATCGGGGCGCTCGACTCCCAGGCGAGGACCGCCACGGGAATTCCGACGACGTCGAGCGGCTCCTCGAGCGCCTCGCTCGTGAACGTCGGACCGAAGGCCTCGTCGGGTCGCAGGTCGCGCCCGAGGCCGCTCGGGGCGCCGCCGGCGCCCCACGAGAACGGACCGCGGGTCCCGACGGTTGGCCGGTGGCGGAAGCGCTCGGCCGCCTCCGCGCCGGCTCTCCCCGCCGGTTCGGTCCCCAGCCGGCCGACGAGCGGCAGCGGGCCGGATGCGAGGTGGAGGACCCGCTCGGAGAGGTCGGCCGGGGGCCACGTCGGGAACGCGATCCACGCACCCGGCCAGGCGATCGGGAACGGCTCGGGCTCAGCGTATTCCCGGCGGAAGGCGATGAACCCGGGCTCGTCCATCACGCCGTTGTCGATGCCCTTGAGCCAGTGATCGAAGAAGCGGACGAGCTCGTGGAGCCAGTCGAGGTTCGGCCCCGGATAGGCGTCGTCCGGCAGGCTGTGGACCCAGTTGCCGACGAGCGACCGGCGCGGCGCCGTGCAGCGCTCCTGCATCCGCAGGACGGGGTCGACGTATTCGTCCATCCAGCCGCCGATCATGAAGATCGCGGCCTCGATCGCGTCGTAGTCGGGCGCCAGCGAGCCCTGGCGCCAGTACGGCCCGTCGTGCTGCCGGCGGAGCCACTCGAACAGCCAGACCGGCGTCCGCTCCAGCCGCTCCCGCCACTCGGCGGCCCAGGCCGGGCCGCGATCCTCCGGCCGCGGCGGCAGCGCGTTCATCCCGACCATGCTGACCGCGTACTGGCTCAGCTCGGACACGGTCACGCAGCCGCCGACGTAGTGGACGTCGTCGGTGTAGCGATCGTCGGTGGCCATGACCGGGACGATCGCCCGGAGCGACGGCGGGCGCAGCTTCGCGACCTGGATCGACGTGAAGCCGCCGTACGAGATGCCCCACATGCCGACGTTGCCGTTCGACCAGGGCTGGGCGGCGAGCCACTCGACCGCGTCGTACCCGTCCTGTGTCTCGCGGGCCGTGTACTCGTCGAGGGCGATCCCGGGCGAGTTGCCGGTTCCCCGGACGTCGAGCCGGCAGAACGCGAAACCGCGCGCCGCGAGCCACTCGCCGCGGCCCTCGTCGCTCGCCGCGCGCCAGTCGTCCTTGCGGTAGGGGATCATCTCGAGGACCGCCGGGAACCGCTCGTCCGGGCCGTCGGGGCGGGCGATCGGGAGCCACAGGTTGGCCGACAGCTCGAGGCCGTCGGAGACCGGGATCCGGACGTCGCGCAGGACGCCGACCTCATGGTCGGGCTGGCTGGCGGGTCGGGGCTCGTCCACGGGCTCATGGTAGGCGGCGGCGGCGGGGTGGGGAGGCCGCGCAGGCGAAGGCTCACGCAGAACCGGGCGCGCCGCGACCCTCCGTGCGTGCCCGCCTGCCCCGGCGCGTGCGACGATGGTGCGGTGGACGATGAGCGGCAGCGGACCGAGGTCGGGCCGTGGGTGCGGCACGCGCGGCGCACCGCCTATGAGAATGCCTGGATCAGCGTCTGGCACGACGAGGTCTCGCGCCCCGACGGCAGCCCCGGCATCTATGGCGTCGTCCACTTCGCGAATCTGGCGGCGGGCGTCGTCGTCCTCGACGAGCGCGACCGGACGCTGCTCGTGGGACAGCACCGCTACACGCTCGACGAGTGGTCCTGGGAGATCCCCGAGGGCGGCGTGACGCCCGGCGAGGCACCCCTCGACGGGATCCGGCGGGAGCTGCTCGAGGAGACCGGCGTGACCGCCGCGGAATGGCTCGAGCTGGCCCGGATCCACCTCTCGAACTCCATCAGCGACGAGGCCGCGATCGTCTACCTCGCCACGGGGCTGACCCAAGGCACGGCAGCGCCGGATCCGACGGAGCAGCTCGAGATCCGCTGGGTCCCGTTCGACGAAGCCCTGGCGATGACGCTCGACGGCCGGATCACCGATGCGATGTCGGTCGTCGGCATCCAGCGGATCGCACTCGCCCGGATGGCCGGGCGGGCGACCGACGGCGGTTAGCCGGCCCGACCGATCGTCGAACGGAAGAACTCGACGATGCGGCCCGCGTAGGCCTCCGGCTGATCGAGCATCGCGCCGGTGTGCCCCGAGCCCTCGACGAACCAGGTCCCGGGCCTGCTGCCGGCCGCCTCGGCCGCGGCGACCAGCTCGCGCCCGTAGTCGGCGCTGATCCGCTCGTCGTCCTCACCGTGGGTGATGAAGATCGGCCTGCCGGCCAGGTCCGCGACGCCGTCGAGCGGGCTGTAGGACGTGAGGTCGTCGCCGGAGAGGAGGCGGGCGGCGAAGACGCCGCCGGTGTCGAGGAACGTCGGGTAACCACCGCGCTCGAGCTCGTCCCGGATGATCGAGGGCAGGTCGGCGTAGCTCGAGTCCTCCCAGGTCGCGGCGATGCCCGGCTCGCGGCCCGTCGCCATCAGGGCCGTCGCCGCGCCCAGTGAGAAGCCCGCAACCCCGATCCGCTCGGCGGGCAGCCCCTTTGCCGACTGCAGCCAGTCCCACGCGCCGAGGACGTCCCGGTACTCCTCCGTCCCGGCCGCGTATCGGCCGTCCTCGTACGTGGAGTCGCCATGATCGCGGAGGTCGATCATCAGCACGGAGAAGCCTCCCCGATGGAGCATCCCGGCCGGCAGGAGGACCGTGTGGTCCCGGCGGCACGCCGTCACGCCGTGGACGACGATGACCGCGGGGGCGTCGGCATTGGCCGACTGGAGGTACCAGGCGGCGATCTCGATGCCCTCGTCGCGACTGGGGAACGTCACCGCTTCGGGCTCCGGCATGGCGTACGGCGCCGTGTCGAAGTCCTCGTAGCCGGCCAGCGGTCGGCCGTCGCCGGCGAGGATCTCGAATCCGGTCGGGTCGTTCGACGCCCAGCCCGGGGGGCAGTCGCCGCTGACCTTCGTGAGCATGTCGTAGACGACGGTGCTCGCGGCGCCGTACCCCACGAGGGCGATCGCGAGGATCGCCACGACGGTGGCAGTGAGGATGCGCCTGGCCCTCATGGTTCGATCTCCCGGAGTTCCGCTCGCGACCGGCATTCGCCGGCCAGCCCAGAGGAGGACGCGGACGAGCGTTCATCGTTACGCCTTGCGTCAAGTCGCGGAAGGGCCGGAGGTCACCCCGGGCCGCACCTTGCGAGTCGGCGGGTCGTCGCGCGGGACGGGGGACCCGCACGAACGGCCCGCGCCTAGGATGGTTCGGTGCGAACCGCGTGGGATGCCATCGTCGTGGGGCTCGGCGCGATCGGATCCGGCGCCGCCTGCTGGCTGAGCAGGCGCCTCGGCGCGGGCGTCCTGGGCCTCGAGCAGTTCGAGCTCGGCCACACGCGCGGGGCGGGCCAGGATCACAGCCGGATCATCCGCGTCTCGTATCACCGGCCGGACTACGTGCGGCTCGCCCGTCGGGCCTTCACCACGTGGGCCGAGGTCGAGGCGGAGTCGGGCGTCACGATCGTCACCCGGACCGGCGGCCTCGACATCGCCCCGCGGGAGGCGTCGATCCCGATGGCCGACTACGCCGCCGCGATGGATGCCGAGGGCGTCTCCTACGAGCACCTGGCCGGCCCCGAGATCGTCCGGCGCTGGCCGCAATGGCGCCTCGGTGAGGAGCACCACGGGCTCTACCAGGCGGACGCCGGCATCGCCGACCCGAACCGCGGCAACGCCGCCCACCAGCGCCTCGCCCGGGCACACGGCGCGACGCTCCTCGAGCACACGCCGGTCGCGCGCCTCCGGGACGCTGGCGGCGGCCTGGTGGAGGTCGAGACCGCGGACGGCACGCGCCACCGGACGCCGCGGGTCGTCGTCGCCGCCGACGCCTGGACGAACGACCTGCTCGCCGCGTTCGGCCGGCGCCTCCCGCTCACCGTGATCCAGGCCCAGGTGACCTACTTCGCCGCGCCGGATCCGGCTGCGTTCGCGCCCGACCGCTTCCCGATCTGGATCTGGCTCGACGAACCGTCGTTCTACGGCTTTCCGACGTACGGCGAGCCGGGCCCGAAGGCGGCGGAGGACGTCGGCGGCGACGAGGTCACGCCCGCGACGCGAACCTACGAGCGGAACGACGTCGCCTTCGCCCGCCTGACCGACTTCCTCGGCCGCCACCTGCCGGGGGTCCTGGGCCCCGAGATCGCGACGAAGACGTGCCTCTACACGCTGACACCGGACCGCGATTTCGTCGTCGACCGGCTGCCCGAGCACCCCGGCGTGCTCGTCGCACTCGGCGCGGCCCATGCCTACAAGTTCGCCTCGGTCCTCGGCCGGATCCTGGCCGAGCTCGCGATCGACGGGGAGACGCCGTCATCGTCCGAGATCGGTCGCTTCGCGATCGACCGCCCGATCCTGCTCGAGCGCGAGCCGGCAACGAGCTGGATGGTCTAGGAGGACGCCGCCGTGCAGAAGCCACCGCGCCTCCGCCCTGGCGACACGATCGGGCTCGTCGCGCCGGCCAACCCGTGGGCCAACCGGAGCGAGCTCCTGCGGGGCATCGCCGCGCTCGAGGCGTGGGGCCTCGTCGTGCGCCTCGGCGACCACGTCGACGACCGCCACGGCTACATGGCCGGCCGCGACGAGGACCGGGCGGCAGACCTCAACGCGATGTGGCGGGACCCCGACGTCCGGGCGATCGCCTGCCTCCAGGGCGGCTACGGCAGCCCCCGGATCGTGCCCCTGCTCGATCGGGCGGCGATCGCGGCGAATCCCAAGTTGCTCCTCGGCTACTCCGACATCACCGCGCTCCACCTCGCGGTCGCCGCCTTCGGCGACACGATCACGCTCTACTCGAATGGGGCGGCCGGCGTCGGCGCGCCCGAGACGAGCGACTTCTCGAAGGCGGCCCTCCATCGCGCGCTGTTCTCGGACGAGCCCTACGGTCGGATCGGCCCGAACCCGGACGACCCGTGGGTCCGGACGATCCGCGGCGGACGGGCCTCCGGCCGGCTGGTGGGCGGCTGTTTCGGGCTCGTCGAGGGCACGATCGGCACGGACTGGGAGATCCAGACCCGCGATCGGATCCTCTTCCTCGAGACGACCGAGGACCACGACACGTACGAGATCGACGACGGGCTGACCCACCTGCGGAACGCCGGCAAGCTCGAGGGCGTGGCCGGCATCGTCCTCGGCGACATGCCGGGCCATCACAGCGGCAACACCCAGGAGCTCTCGATCGAGGACGTCTTCGAGGAGCTCCTCGAGCCCCTCGGTGTGCCGGTGATCTCGGGCCTGCCGATCGGCCACGGCAAGCACCATGCGACGGTGCCGGTCGGGGCCCTCGCGACCCTCGACGCGGACGTTGGGACGTTGACGGTCGACGAGGTGATCACCGCCGACCCGTGACGCGCAGGGCGGGCCGAGGTTGCACCGGTCCGCGCGACCGTGCCATTGTGCCCACCGTCACCCGGGCACGGAGCGGGGGTCGCCCGCAGCGGTGGCGGAGGAGGAGTCGAATGCACCAGTACGGGCCCGCTCGGTTCGGGCGCATCGTGGCAGTGCTGGGCCTCGTGGCCGCGCTGCTGTTCCCGGCGCTCGGCGTCGCGGCGGCGGAGGGCGACGAGGAGCCCCTCGTCCTGCGCGCGGGCACCGACCAGGACCTCCAGGTCCTCAACCCGTGGAACTCCGTTGTCGTCGCCGACTTCGAGGTGTTCACCCTGAATTACGACCTGCTCGTCGGCTTCGGCCAGGACCTCGAGCCGGTCCCCGGCTTCGCCGAGTCCTGGGAGCCGTCCAACGACAACTCCACGTGGACGTTCAAGATCCGGCCGGGGATGCAGTGGTCCGACGGCGAGCCGGCCACCTCGGCCGACGTCGTCTACACCTTCCAGCTCATCCTCGACGCACTCGAGACCGACACCGAATATCTCGGCCAGGGCTACCTCGACGGCTACCTCACGAACGCCGGCGTCACGTCGGTGACGGCGCCCGACGAGGAGACCGTCGTCATCGAGACCGAGTTCCCGAACACGCTCCTGCTCCAGGCCTACGTCCCGATCCTGCCGGAGCACGTCTGGTCCGAGTACACGCTCGAGGAGATCGGCAACTTCGAGGGCACCGAGCCGTTCCTGAACGAACCGCCGGTCGTCGGCACCGGGCCGTACCAGGCCGTGGAGTTCGAGCCCGGCAACTTCATCCGCTTCGCTCGCAACGAGAACTACTGGGGCGAGCAGGGCGCGGCCGACGAGGTGATCATCCAGCACTTCTCGAGCGCCGACACGATGGTCCAGGCGCTCAAGACGGGTGAGGTCGACTACGTCCGGGGCGTCCTCGCCGACCAGTTCACCGACCTGCTCGACGAGCCCGACATCGTCGCCGTCGAGGGCATCGCCAACGGCTACACGGAGCTGTCGATCAATACCGGCGGCAACAAGGAGGGGTACGGCGGTCGGACCGCCGCCCTCTCCGACGTCGCCTTCCGCGACGCGCTCGGCTACGCGATCGACACCGAGGCGCTCGTCGACGCGACGCTCGGCGGCTACGGCACGCCGGGCTCGACGATCATCCCGCCGTTCCACACTCGCTGGCACGTTCCGCCCGAGAACCCCCGGACGTTCGACATCGAGGAAGCGAAGCGGCGCCTCGACGCGGCGGGCTACGTCCTCGACGACCAGGGCCAGCGGCTCGACAAGGAAGGCCAGCCCCTCAACCTTCGCCTCACGTGGCCGGACTCGGAGTCCGAGAACGCCACGAACGCCGAGTTCCTGCGCGAGTGGTTCGGCGAGCTCGGGATCACGATCGAGGCCGCCGTCACCGAAGAGGGCAAGCTGATCGACGACGTCACGGGCCCGCCGAACGGCCCGGCCGACTACGACCTCTACATGTGGGGCTGGGTCGGCGACCCGGACCCGACGTCGCTGCTCGACTTCTTCCGGACCGAGCAGATCGGCGGCTCGAGCGACAGCTACTACTCGAACCCGCGCTACGACGAGCTCTTCGAGCTCCAGCGGGCCGAACCCGATCCCGAGCAGCGGCTCGAGTACCTGACCGAGATGCAGGAGCTCGTCTACGCCGAGGCGCCGTACCACATTCTCTACTACGACGCAGAGCTCCACGCCTACCGGACCGACCGGTTCGGGGGCTGGACCAACCAGCCCAGCGAGGGCGGCACGCCGCTCTTCGGCTACGGCCCGTTCGGCTACGGGAAGCTGACGAGCCTGGCCGAGGCCAGCCCGGAGCCGAGCGGCGCGGCGCCGAGCGGTGGCGCGAGCGCCGCGCCGACCCCCGCCGCCAGCGGCGACGACGCACCCGCCTCGGGTGCTACCTCGCAGCTGCCGCTCATCGGCGCAATCCTCGCGCTCGTGGCGATCATCGCCGTCGGCCTCGTCCTCGTTCGCCGCCGGGCGGCGACGCCCGAGGAGGAATGATCGAGCCTGGCCGGGATCCCGCCCCGACCAGGACTGCCCGGGAGCGCCGCGGCGCGGCGCTCCCGGGCTGATCGACCTGTGGCTGCCCGCCGATGAGCGGGCAGTACCTCGCCCGCCGCCTCGCGACCGCGGGGTTCACGATCGGGCTGATCGTCGTCATCAACTTCGCGCTGTTCCGGGCCATGCCCGGATCGCCCGAGCGGGTGATCCTGCGCGGAACTCCGAACGTCACCCAGGCCCAGCTCCAGGCGGTCCGTGAGCGGTGGGGTCTCGACAGGCCCGTGTTCCCCGACCAGCTCGTCGCGTATGTCGGCTCGACGCTCACTGGCGACCTCGGCTACTCGTTCGTCGCCCGCGGCCAGACCGTCACCGACGTCCTGGCCCAGCGGATCTGGCCGACGGTCATCCTGTTCGGCCTCGGCGAGCTCGTGGCGATCGTGCTCGGGCTGGCGCTCGGCGCCTATTCGGGCTGGCGCCGTGGCGGCCCGGTCGACTACGTCGGCAACGGCGTCTCGCTCGTCCTCTACTCGACGCCCTACTTCCTGCTCGGGATGGCGCTGCTTCTCATCTTCGCCACGTCGCTGCGGCTGTTCCCGACGTTCGGGATGATGACGGCCGGCGCGAGCTACGACGGGATCGTCGACCGCCTGCTCGACTTCTGGGGCCACCTCGTCCTGCCGCTCGCGACCGTGTCCCTGGGCCTCGTCGGCCAGTACGCGATCGTGATGCGTTCCTCGATCATCGAGACGCTCTCGGAGGACTACGTGACGACGGCCCGGGCGATGGGCCTCCGCGAGGGGCGGGTCCTGCGCCACCACGCGCTGCCGAATGCGCTGCTGCCGACCGTCACCCTGATCGCGATCAACCTCGGCTACGTCGTCGCCGGTGCGATCACCGTCGAGGTCGTCTTCAACTGGCCGGGCCTCGGGACGCTGGCGGTGGAGGCCCTGACCGCCCGCGACTACCCGGTCCTCCAGGGGATCTTCCTGCTCCTGAGCGTCGCCGTCGTCCTGGCGAACCTCGTCGCCGACCTCGTGTACGGCCTGCTCGACCCACGGGTTCGGACGTGACCGGGAGCGCAAGGTGACCCGGAGGGCGACGTGACCGCGACGCCGCTCATCGCCTCGCCGGTTCGCGGGCCGCGGCGGTTCGCCGCGACGGGGGCCCTGCTGCGCGGCCTGCTGCGCCGGCCCGAGGGCCTGCTCGGCGTCCTGATCCTGCTGTTCTTCGCGGTCCTCGCGAGCGTGCCCGAGCTGATCGTCGGCCCGCTCCAGACCGCGGTCAGCGCGACCGGCGATCGGCTGGAGCCGCCGGGCCGGTTCCTTCTCGGCACCGACCAGCTGGGCCGGGAGATGCTCAACCTGACCGTCCACGGGGCCCGCGTCTCGCTGCTCATCGGCCTCCTGGCGACCGTCATCACGGTGGCGGTCGGCGCGGTGATCGGAATCGTGTCGGGTTACGTCGGCGGACGCGTCGACGCGTTCCTCATGCGGATCACCGACTTCTTCCTCGTCATCCCGACGTTCGTGCTCGCCCTGATCCTGACCCCGATCATCCGGGAGCTCGTGGGATCGGCCTCGCAGCAGGTGCTGGGGATCCGGATGACGCTCATCGTCATCGTCGTCGTCATCGGCATCACGAGCTGGTCGTCGACGGCCCGGATCATCCGCTCCCAGACCCTCTCGCTCAAGGAGCGGGCGTTCGTCGATCGGGCCCGGGTGATCGGCGCCGGCGGCGGCCACATCATGCGCCGCCACATCCTGCCGAACGTCGTGAACCTCATCGTGGCCAACGCGATCCTCGTCTTCGCGGGGGCGGTCCTCACCGAGACGACCCTCTCGTTCGTCGGCCTCGGCGACCCGTTCCAGCCGTCGTGGGGCCAGCTCCTGGAGGCGGCCCGCTCGGTCGGGGCGCCGGGCCTCGGGGCGTGGTGGTACTTCGTGCCGCCGGGCGTCTGCATCGTCCTCGTCGTGCTCGCCTTCACGCTCGTCGGCAGCGCCCTCGACGATCTCCTGAACCCGAAGAGGGGCGGCCGGCGATGACGGCCGTCCGCCCACCGCGACAGCTCCCGAAGCTGGCCGACCCGGCGGCGCCGCTCCTCGAAGTGCGCGGCCTCGAGACCGAGTTCCGCCTGCCGTCGGCCACGGTCCACGCCGTCCGCGGCGTGAGCTTCCGCCTCGAGAAGGGGCAGGCGCTCGGGATCGCCGGCGAGTCGGGCTGTGGCAAGACGACGACCGCACTCTCGCTGATCCGGCTCCTGCCGCCGAACGCCCGGATCCGGGCCGGCGCCGTCGAGCTCTACGGCATCGATCTGGCGACCCGCTCGGACAACGCGTTGCGGCGTTACCGCTGGCGGGAGATCGCGATCGTGTTCCAGGGGGCGATGAACGCGCTCAACCCGGTGCGCCGCGTCCGCGACCAGATCGCCGAGCCGATCGTCCAGCGACTGGGCACCGGTGAGCGGGCGGCCCGGGCGCGGGCCGGCGAGCTGCTCGAGCTCGTCGGCATCCCGCGCAGGCGCGGCGCCGCCTATCCCCACGAGCTTTCCGGCGGGATGCGCCAGCGGGCGATGATCGCGATGGCCCTCGCCTGCGACCCGGCGATCGTCATCGGCGATGAGCCGACGACCGCGCTCGACGTCATGGTCCAGGCCCAGATCCTCGTGCTGCTCGAGGAGCTCCGGCGCGACCTCGGGCTGTCGCTCATCCTCATCACCCACGACCTGTCGGTGATCGCCGAGACCTGCGACCGGTCGCTCATCATGTACGCCGGCAAGGTCGCCGAGGAGGGGCCGGTCGAGCGGGTCTTCATGGCCCCGCGCCACCCCTACACCCAGAAGCTGCTCTCGTCGTTCCCGAACATCCGGGCCGACCGGCGGACGCTCGACGTGATCCCGGGCTCGCCGCCCGACCTGCGGATGCCGCCGCCGGGCTGCCCGTTTGCGCCGCGCTGTCCCGCGGCGATGGCCGTCTGCAGCGAGGTGATGCCGCCCGAGGTGACGTTCGCCGACGGCGTCCGGGTCGCCTGCCACCTCTACCCGCCCGAGACGGCGGCAACCCTCGCGCCCCCGGTGCCGGTCGCCAGCCCGGCGCCGCTCGACACGGCGGCGGCGCCACGCGCACCGGCGGCGCGACCCACGCCGGCGCCGCCACGCTCACCGGCGCCGCCGCCGCGGGCCCCGGGGGCCGGGTCGTGAACGACCTGCTTCGCCTCGAGGGGATCGAGGTCCACTTCCCGATCCGCGGCGGCCTCCTCGACGGCCCGCTGCGCCGGCCGAGGTCCGTCGTCCGGGCCGTCGACGGCATCGACCTCGCGATCCGGCGCGGGGAGGTCCTCGCCCTCGTCGGCGAGTCCGGCAGCGGCAAGACGACGACCGGCCGGGTGATCGTCAAGCTGACCCGCCAGACCGCGGGCCGGGTTGTCTTCGAGGATCGCGACGTCTCGGACGTGTGGGGGACGGCGGCGCTCCGGCCCTACCGTCGCCGGGTCCAGCTCATCTTCCAGGATCCGTACGAGACCCTGAACCCCAAGCAGACCATCCGCGACTTCGTCGCCGAGCCGCTCGAGGTCAACGGGATCGGCGGCTCACGGGCAGAGCGGGGCGAGCGGGTGGACGACGCCCTCGAGGCGGCCGGCCTGCGGCCGGCTGCCGACTCCGCGGTGCGGTTCCCCCACGAGCTGTCGGGCGGTCAACGCCAGCGCGTCGCCATCGCCGGTGCGCTCGTCATGGGCCCCGAGCTCGTCGTGGCCGACGAACCCGTGTCGATGCTCGACGTCTCGATCCGGACCGAGCTCCTTCGCCTCATGCTCGACCTGCGCCGGGAGCGCGGCCTGACGTACCTCTTCATCACCCACGATCTCTCGCTGGCCTGGGTCATCGCCGATCGGATCGCAGTCATGTACCTCGGCAAGGTGATGGAGATCGGGCCGGCCGAGGCGGTGATCCGGGACCCGCGCAATCCCTATTCGCGAGCCCTCGTGTCGGTCAGCCCCTCGCCGGTCCCGCCGAGAGCCGGCGACCGGGCGGCACGGACGATCCTCGTCGGCGAGACGCCCGACGCGGCCCACGTGCCGACGGGCTGCCGCTTCCATCCGCGCTGCCCCGCCGCGCGCGCCGCGGGGATCCTCGATCGCTGCAGGTCCGAGGAGCCGCCCCTCTTCGACGTCGGGGGCGGCCAGGCGTCGGCGTGCTGGCTGGCCGAGGGTGGCGGCCGGCTGCCCGCGCTCGTGCCGGCGCCGCATCGCCGCGCCGCGGACCTGACCGGGCTGACCGATGACGAGGCCGCCCGGGCGGCCCCCGCCGATGGCCCGCCGGGAATCGTGAACCCCCTCGACGCCGCGATCGACGGCGGCAGCGCCGCACCGGGCGATCCGAAGGGACCCTGACGCGCGCTCGAGGTCGCGTGCGCGCCCCGCGGGCGCTGCCCCCGATCCTCAGGCGGCGACGGGAAGGTGGCTCAGGTCGTCCGGCGCGATCTGGACGCTGATCGAGCAGTCCGGGCAGTCGATGCTCGCGGCATCGAGCCCCTCGATCGTCAGCTCCGCCTCGCACCAGGCGCATTCGATGGTAATCATGGCCCGGAGCATCGACGCTCCCCGTGACAGCTAGCGTGTCACGCCGTCACGCCCGCCGACCGAACGGACGGATCAGCCCACGTACCGGAAGCATGCGGGGAGGTGGTCGTCGACCAGCCCGACGCTCTGCATGAAGGCGTAGACGATCGTCGAGCCGACGAACCGGAAGCCGCGCCGGCGCAGGTCGGCCGACAGCGCGTCGGACGCGGGCGTCGTGGCCGGGATGTCCGCCATCGTCGAACCGGGCGGCAGGCGTCGCGGAGGTGGCGGCACCATCGTCGCCAGGTAGGCGTCGAACGTGCCGAACTCCGCCGCGACCGCCAGGCATGCCGCGGCATTGCCGACGGTCGCGTCAATCTTCGCGCGGTTGCGGACGATCCCGGCATCGGCCATCAGTCGCTCCCGGTCGGCGTCGCCGAACCCGGCGACGACCCGCGGATCGAAGCCCGCGAACGCGGCCCGGAAGGCATCGCGCTTGCGCAGGATCGTCGACCAGGAGAGCCCGGCCTGGAATGACTCGAGGGCGAGCCGCTCGAAGAGTTCGCCGTCGTCGTGGACGGGGACGCCCCACTCCACGTCGTGGTAGGCGGTCATGAGCGGGTCCGGCCGGGGACCGTCGGCCGAAGCCCAGCCGCAGCGGGGCAGGGGGTCGAACGTCACGCGCAGACGATACACGCGCCGCGAGGCCGGCTCAGGGGATCGGTCGTGGGTCGAACAGCGTGCTGCGGAGCTCCGGCTCGCCGGCCGGCCGCCCGGCGTTGAAGACGCTCCGGAAGATGTCGCCCGAGACCCGCTTCGAGCCGGCCGAACCGACGAGCGTCACGCTGATCAGTCGGCCGGACACGCCGCGCCGACTCAGGTCGAGCCGCTGGAGCGTCCCGCTGTTCGTCCGGGCGTCGCGCCCGAAGATGACGGAGAGCTCGGCGATCGTGTACGTCGCGGTCTTCCACGTCGCGAGCGGGGCGCCGTCGTCCCATGCGGTCCCGTCGGGCCGGCGGTCGAGCGATCCGCGGAGGTAGCTCACCGGCGAGGCGACGATCGCCCCGCTCGACGAGACAAAGACGTTCTCGTTGTGTTCGGTCGCCCCGCCGCCGGTCGAGTGGAACATCGCGTTCGCGATCGCCGAACCGCTCTTGAGGACGATGCCGCTCGTCGCCTCGATCGCCGCGTTCGTCGCGGCCGCCTCTCCCTCGACGCCGCGGTAGACCTGGGAGCGGGTGTCGTCGTAGAGATCGAACGTTCCGGTCCCCGGGTGGAGCCGGGAGGCGGCGTACGAGCGGGCGGCGATCGCCTGGGCCCGGAGCGCCTCGGTCGGCCAGCTCGCCGGCATCTCGATCGGGACGACGCCGCGCAGGTAGGCGTCGAGCCCGACGTCGTTCACGACGACGGCCGTCGTCGAGAGGCGGACCCGGAGCGCGCCGCGGTACGTGTCGTAGGCCGAGGGTTTCGAGTCGAGCTGGAGCAGCGCGGCGGCGACCGCCGGCCGGACCACGAAGCCGCCGCTCACGGCCTGGGCGTGGAGCTGCGAGCCGCCGCTCGAGACGACCCGTAGCGTCCAGGTCGTCGAGCCGGCGGCCGCAGGCCAGGCCGTGAGTCGGGCGTTCGCCGGGAACGTTCGGCCGGTGCCCTCGATCGTCCAGTCGCCGCCGCGCCCCACGATCGCGAGCGGCGACCCGCCACTTGCGGCGAAGCCGTTGAGGAGCAGCACGCGGACGATGCTCGCCGGGTCCTTCGTGCCGAGCGTCGTGCCCGCGTAGTAATGGGCCAGGATCGTCGCGGCGTTCTGGCCGCCGAGCGCGCGGCCGCGTGCGCCGTGCTGGGACATCCCGACGCCGTGGCCCCAGCCGCGACCGTGGAACGTGATGGCCGGGAAGCGACCGACGACGATCGGGGTGCTCCGCTCGGCCGCGCGGGCGGCAGTCGAATCGCGCGGGAGACCGGCCGGCGCCGTCCACGGCATGAGTGCGGCCGCGAGCATCGCGACGGCGGAGGCGGTCGCGACGAGGCGGTGGCGGGGGCGGCGAGCGGGCACGTCGGCTCCTGGTACGGACGCACCGAACGATGACGGTGCGGCGGCGCACCGGCCATGGCTCGACCGGACCAGCCGCCCGTGACGTTCGGGCCACGCGGCGCCGCGCCGTCCGACCGGATTACCCTGTGCCCGATGGGCATCCGATTCTTCGTCGGCCACGGCGCGAGTGGTTCCGCCGCCAGTATGCGGGCCCACGTCGAGGGCCTGCGCCGGCGGGGCATCGACGCCGTGGCGATCGACCTGCCGCTGCGCAAGGCGGAGGCGGCCGTCCCGGTCCTTCGCTCGACCGTCGGGGAAGGCCCTGGCCTCGACGGCGATCCAGTCGCGGTCGGCGGCCAGTCGTACGGCGGCCGGGTGGCGAGCCTCGCTGCCGCGGAGCCCGACACCGACTACGCGGCCCTCGTCGTCTTCAGCTACCCGCTGCACCTGCCGGGAAAGCCGGCGATGGCCGAGGAGCGGACGAGCCACTGGCCGGCGATCCGCTGCCCGGTCCTGCTGCTCTCCGGGGAGGCCGACCCGATGGCCCGCCTCGACCTGCTGCGGGCCCGCGTCCCGCTGCTCCGTGACGGGCAGCTCGTGACGTACCCGCGCCTGGGGCACACCCTCAGGCCCGTGCTCGAGGATGCGCTCGATCGAACCGCCCGGTTCCTGCTCGAGGTGGCCGGTTCGGAACGGTGAAGAGCGGTCCGGCCATCTGGACAGGGCGGCTATCGTAGAGGGCACACCTCAGGCGCCGCCGCGGACGGGGGTCGCGCGGCCGGAACCGAAGATCGTGCGCCGGAGAGCCCCAGGCCGGCGACTGCGCTCACCACTTCGGTGCCGCCTGGACTGCTCTCCTGCCGCCACCCATCGTGAGCGCGCTCACCGCGCCGCTCCGGCAGGAAGGAGCTCCATTGCGAGAAGCGCCCGGTCGCCGTCGTGCGGCCTCCCTCGCCCTCGTCGCCGCGGCCGTCGTCTTCTCGATCCTGCCGAGCTCCGCATCGTCCGCGTCGGCGCCGCCCGGAATCGACCGCTTCCTCTACGCCCTCGGCCAGGTCGAATCGGGCGGCAACTATTCCGCGCTCAACCCGGTCAGCGGCGCGTACGGCAAGTACCAGATCATGCCCGCGAACTGGCCCGGCTGGGCCCTCCGGTACATCGGCTCGTCGACGGCGCCCCAGACGCCGGCGAACCAGGAAAAGGTCGCCCGGGGCAAGGTGACCGACCTCTACCACTGGCTCGACACGTGGCCCAACGTCGCCCACTGGTGGCTGACCGGGACGGGTGAGACGAACCCGGCCCGGTGGTCGACGTACGCCAGGTCGTACGTGGCGAAGGTGATGAAGATCTACGACGCGACGACCGACGCCCAGCTCGGGATCGCCCCGGCGCCGCCGCCGGTCGGGGTGGCGGTCGTCGGCACCCGGCGAATTCCCGAGACGAACGCCGCGATCGGCTACAGCCGGGCGTGGGGCACCGCCTCGCACGATGGCTACGCCGGCGGCCAGGTCCGGTACTCCGAGCGCGACGGCGCGATCGCGACATACACGTTCTATGCCCGCAGCGTGACGTGGATCGGGCCGGTGGGGTCCACGCGGGGCAAGGCTCGCGTCTACATCGACGGGACCGCGGTCGGGATCGTCGATCTGCGGCGCTCGACGTTCAAGCCGCGGGTCACGCTCTTCAGCCAAGCCTGGTCGCGGGTCGGCGAGCACACGATCACCCTCCAGGTCGTCGGGGGCGGCCGGCCGGTCGCGATCGACGAATTCATCATCACCCGCTGACGGCCGGCCACCCTCCTGCCGCGCGCGGACGCCGCCGACGAGCCCCAGCCGATGTAGCCTTCGGGCCGACATGGATGCAATCGCGACCGCCGGCCTGACGAAGCAGTACGGGCACGACCGGCTCCTGGGGCGATTCCGCCGCCACGCCGGCGCCGGTGGGGGCGGCTCGATCCGGGCGCTCGACGACCTGTCGATCACGGTCCGCGAGGGAGAGATCTTCGGGTTCCTCGGGCCCAACGGTGCCGGCAAGTCGACGCTGATCCGCCTCCTGCTCGGCTTCCTCCATCCGACCGCCGGATCGGCCCGCGTGCTCGGGCTCGATTCGGCGAGCGAATCGGTCGAGATCCGGCGGCGGGTCGGGTACCTGCCGGGCGGCATCGCCCTCTACGACTCGATGAACGGGGAGCGCCTTCTCGACTACCTCGTGGAGCTGACCGGCCGGCCGCCGGTCCGGCGGGACGAGCTGTGCGACCGACTCGAGCTGCCGCCATCCACGCTCCGTCGGCTCGTCCGGGACTACTCGCGGGGGATGCGCCAGAAGATCGGGATCGTCCAGGCGCTCCAGCACGACCCGCCCCTCGCGATCCTCGACGAGCCGACCGAGGGTCTCGACCCCCTGATGCAGCGCGCCTTCTACGCGATCCTCGACGACCTGCGGGCGGCCGGCCGGACGATCTTCTTCTCGTCCCACGTCCTCTCCGAGGTCGAGCGCGTCTGCGACCGCGTCGCGATCATCCGCCACGGTGACCTCGTCGCGGTCGAGGACGTCGAGGCGCTGCTCGCCCGGCGCAAGCGGAACGTCGAGATGCGGGTGGTCGGGCCGCCGCCCGGGCTCGACGGCGTCCCCGGCGTGTCGGCCGTCGCGTCGACCGGCGACGGCCGCCTGAGCTGTCAGCTCGAAGGCGACGTCCGGCCGTTTCTCGCGGCGATCCGCGGCAGCGAGATCGTCGACCTCACGATCGAGCCGGCCCATCTCGAGGAGGCGTTCCTCGAGCTCTATCACGATGTGCCGACGGAGGCGGGCCCGGGCGCCACCCGCCCGGAGCCGGACCCGGGCGCCACCCGCCCGGAGGCGGGCCCGGGCGCCACCCGCCCGGAGGCGGCCCTCGGCGCCGACCCGAGCGGGGATCCCCGATGAATTTCGCCCTGCTCCGCCAGACCTGGCGGGCCCAGCGCCTCAAGGTGGCGATCGTCGGCGTCGCGATCGTGATCTGGAGCTCGCTGATGCCGATCGTCTACGGCACGTTCGGCCAGACCTTCCGCTCGATCATCAACTCGGGCCTGATCCCGGTCGAGTTCACCCAGTTCGGCGG
>DASTVH010000356.1:0-3782 GCA_035759195.1 Candidatus Limnocylindrales bacterium | reverse complement strand
CGGTCCTGCTGATCGCAATCATCCTGCTCATGGTCGTCAAGCCCCAGTTCTGATCCGTCCGGGCCTAACCTGCCGGGTCCGGGAACAGGCACACCGCCTCGAGCTTGAACCCATGCGGATCGAGCCAGTACGTCGCGTAGTGGGTGCCGTACTCCGGGAACTCCCGCGGCTCGTTCAGGATCTGGGCGCCCTTGGCGACCGCCCACTCGTGAGCCTCTCGCACGGTCTGCCGGTTCTGCACCGAGAACGCCATGTGCTGGAGGCCGGTCCCGTGCTGGGAATAGTCACTCGGCTCCAACGCCTGATAGAAAAAGATCTGCGAGCCCTGCGCACCGTCGGGCCCGTAGTTGAATGAGCCGTCGGCGCCCGTCGGAAACCACTGGTTCAGGCCGAGGATGGGCATCAGCTCGTCGTAATAGCGCTTCGCCGCCGCCAGGTCGGGCACCGCGATGCCAATGTGGTCGATGAATCCCATCCTCCGCATGCGTCGCCTCCTTGCGCCGAGATTCTCCTCCTTCCGTCCTTCTCGGCCGAGGCCGCCCGGCACGCCTCGGTCTACCATGAGGGAACTTCACCGACACCACCCTCAGGAGACCGTCCCATGCCCCACGTCGCCGAGTCCGTCCCTGATCTGCTAGCCAGGCTCGGCGGTGCCGCACACGTAGCCGGCGAGCGGCTCGCCATCGACGACGAGAAGGCGTTCCGCGGCGAGGTCGTCCGCGACCTGGCCTGGACCGCAGCGTTCGCCGAGGACGGCCCGATCGTCGAGGTCGCCCAGTGGCTCGTCCACGAGGCGGCCCAGGCGCTGGGCGCCCGGACGGCCAGCATCCACGAGCTCTACATGGCCCGCGGCCGCGGCGAGGTCCACGGCTTCACCGTTCCCGCGATCAACATCCGGGCCCAGACGTTCGACATGGCGCGGACCGTCTTCGAGACCGCCGACGCGGCCGACGTCGGCGCGGTCATCCTCGAACTGGCCCGGAGCGAGCAGACGTACACGTTCCAGCGGCCGATCGACTACGCGACCTCGGTGCTGGCCGGGGCGATCGCCGCGAGCTGGCGGCACCCCGTCTTCATCCAGGGCGACCACTACCAGTTCAACGCGAAGAAGTACGCGGCGGATCCTGAGGCGGTCACCGAGGAGATCCGACGGGCCTGCCGCCTGGCGGTCGCCGCCGGCTACCGCAACATCGACATCGATTCGTCGACGCTCGTCGATCTCTCGAAGCCGAATCTCGACGAGGAGCAGCGCGAGAACTACACGCGTGCGGCCGAGCTGACCGCGCTCATCCGCTCGCTCGAGAGCGACGGCGTGACGATCAGCGTCGGCGGCGAGATCGGCGAGGTCGGCAAGCAGAACTCGACCGAAGGCGAGCTCCGGGCCTACCTCGAGGGCTTCCGCCGCGAGCTCGACGCCCGGGCTCCCGGCGCGGTCGGGCTCTCGAAGGTCAGCGTCCAGACCGGGACCTCGCATGGTGGCGTGCCGCTCCCGGGCGGCGGCGTCGCCGAGGTCAAGCTCGACTTCGAGGTGCTCCGCCGGCTCGGCGAGGTCGCCCGGGAGGCGGGCCTCGCCGGAGCGGTCCAGCACGGCGCCTCGACCCTGCCGGACGAGCTCTTCCACCGATTCCCGGCAGCCGAGACGGCCGAGATCCATCTCGCCACCGGGTTCCAGAACACGCTCTACGAGCACCCCGCGTTCCCGAAGGAGCTCCACGAGGCGATCGAGGGCTGGTGCTACGCCAACGCCGCCGACGAGCGCAAGGACGACCAGACCGACCAGCAGTTCGTCTACACGACGCGCAAGAAGGCGATCGGTCCGTTCAAGCGCGAGCTGTGGGATCTCGACGCGAAGGAGGAGATCCTGGCCGCCCAGCGGCGCAAGATCGCGTTCCTCTACACCGAACTCGGTGTGAACGGCTCGATGGAGATGATCGACCGCTACATCCGGCCCGTCGAGATCCACCGGTCGCTGCCCGACGCGCTCCGCGAGGCGGCCCCGGCCGGCTGACGGCCGGCCCTCCTGCCGGGGGCGTCGACGAGGAGAACGAGGCTCAGATGCAGCCGACGATCGGCAGGCAGATCAGCGTCGGTGTCTGCGTCGGGGCCGGCGTGGGCGTGGGCTTCGGCTTCGGCTTCCGCGTCGGCTCCGGCGTGGGCTCGGGCGTTGGTTCGGGTGTCGGCGGGAGGGTCGGGGCCGGTGTCGGCTCGGGGGTCGGCGGCTGGGTCGGCGCCGGCGTCGGGGCCGCAGTGGGGGCGGGAGTCGGCCGTGCCGTTGGAGCCGGCGTCGCGTTCGGGATGGCGGTCGGCGCGATCGGCTGAGCGGGAACGGGCGTAGATCCGGGTGCTGGCGTCGGGGCGGGAGGCCCGCCGACCGAGCGGGGCGCACCGGTGGCCCCGGGCAGGGGCACGCCGTCGGGACCGATCGGCGACCCGTCGGGGCCCACGACGCCGCCACCAGGGCCGCCCGACCCGGGGACACCGCCTGGCACCGCGCCTGGCGCAGGGGAGCCGGCGGGGCCAATGGTGCCGATGGGGCCGGCCCCTGGCGATGCGAACCCGGGCGCCACCTCGGCGCCCTCGAGGACCGAGGCGTCGTCCGGCGCCGCGCCCGGCAAGATCGGGCGATAGGCGAATGCTCCGAGGATCATCGCGAGCACGAGGCCCGGGACGACGGCGATGGCGATGCCGGCGAGCTGGCGGTGGTTCGTCATGGATGGCCTCCGGTATCGGCGTGTTCGGCCGAGCGGGCGAGCCGGATCAACGGTGCGCGGGCATACCGCGCCACCCTCGAAGTCTGCGGACATCCGCGCCGGTTCGTCCAGACTCGTTGGGGCGGCCGACGCATCAGCGGCGTGTCGAATTCACCGACATTCGTCCAACGACGAGCGGGCGACCGGAGCGTAGGATGCCCGCCGACCCGGCCGTCGGGAACGCGCCGGGCAGCCCCAGGAGAGACCCACGACCCATGGCCACACTCACCCCCGTTTCCCCCGACGAGCGCCGCGACGCACTCGCCGGCCGCCTGTTCGAGGCCACGCTCGGCGCGTTCGAGCTGCTTTCGGTCTATCTCGGCGACAGGCTCGGCCTGTACGCGGCGCTGCGCGAGCGCGGCGCCTCCACGTCCGACGAGCTCGCGACCGCCGCCGGCATCGACGCCCGCTACGCGCGGGAGTGGCTCGAGCAGCAGGCCGTCGCGTCGTTCCTCGAGGTCGACTCGACCGATGCGGAGCCCGGAGCCCGCCGGTACTCGCTGCCCGACGGCCACGCCGAGGTCGTCCTGGAGCCCGACGATGTCGCCCTCATGGCCCCGATGGCCCGCTTCGTCGTCGGTGCGGCGCAGGCGATGCCGCTGCTCATGCGCGCCTACCGGACCGGTGAGGGCGTCGCCTGGGCCGACTACGGCGCCGACGTCGTCGAGGCCCAGGCCGCGATCAACCGGCCCCAGTTCGGCAACCACCTTGCGACCTCGTGGATTCCGGCCCTGCCCGACATCGAAGCCCGGCTGCGCTCCACGTCGGGCGGCCGCGTCGCCGACGTCGGCTGCGGCACGGGCTGGTCGACGATCGCGATCGCCCGCGGCTTCCCGAACGCTCGGGTCGACGGCCTCGACGTGGATGCCGGCTCGATCGAGGCGGCGAACGCGACGCTGGCCCAGATCGGCGAGGGACTCAATGAGCGGGTCACGTTCGCGGCCCGTGACGCGGCCGACCCGGCGCTCGCCGGCCGCTACGACCTCGTCACCATCTTCGAGGCGCTCCACGACATGGCCCAGCCGGTCCCGG
>DASTVH010000355.1:0-10100 GCA_035759195.1 Candidatus Limnocylindrales bacterium | reverse complement strand
CCGGCGCGGGCCGTGGCGCCGGCGCCGCGGCTGGCGCGGTCGTCGGTCGGGCAGGCGGTGCGCCCCAGGCCGGCGGCGGCAACGGCTCGACGCTCGACGTGGGGGCCCCTCCCGGCTCCGGCGCGACCGCCGTCCCCGATGCGCCCGTCGCCGGCCGCGCGACCGTGCCGCCGCCCCGGCTCGGGCCGCCGCCGGCGCGTGGCGCCCCGCCGCCGCCACCGCCGCCGCCGCCGCGTGGCGCCCCACCGCCGCCACCGGAGCCTTCCTCGCCGTCGTCGGATCCGCGGCGGCCCATCGCCTCGCCGATCAGCTCGGGGACGTCGATGCCGGTCACGCCCTTGACGACGGCGCTCGCCTCCGCGACGGTCCTCGTCCCGTTCTTCACGAGCTCCGAGGCACCGTCGGTCGAGAGCACGGTCAGGTCCTTGATGTTGGCCATCGGCTCGGCCGCCGCCCGGACGATCTCCGGGAGCATCGAGAGGACCGTCTGGATGATCGCCGCCTCGTTGAACTGGCGGTAGGCCTGGGCCCGCAGCTCGAGCGCCTTCGCCTCGGCCTCGCCCTTCGTGAAGACGATGCCGGCCTCGGCGTTGCCTTCGAGGGTGGTCTGCTTCGCCGTCGCCTCGGCGTTGACCTCGACGACGCGCGCCTGGGCCTCGCCCTTCGTGACGGTGACCGACGCCTCGGCCTGGCCGGCGAGCTTCACCCGCTCGGCCTCGGCCTGGGCCTGGGCGATCCGGGCACCCTTCTCGCCCTCCGCCCGCCGGATCTGGGCCTCCGCGTCGGCCTCGGCCGGCCGGATCGTCGAGGCGATGAGCTCCTGCTGCTTGCGGTCGGCTTCGAGCTGGGCGAGCTCCGTCTGCTTGCGGGTGACCTCCTGCTGGGCCTCGGCCTGGGCCAGCGGGCCGGCCTGGGCGGCGCGCGCCTCGGCCGCCGCGATCTGCATCTCGGTCTCGGCCCGGCGGATCGAGACGTCCCGCTCGGCGTTGATCTTGACCTGGTTGGCCTCGGCCTCGCGGACCGCCGCCTCCTGGTCCGCGGCCGCCTTCGCCATCCGGGCGTCCCGCTCGCGGCGGGCGGTCTCCTGCTGGCCGATCAGCTCCATGTAACCCGACTCGTCGCGGATCGCCTGGATCGTGAACGAATCGATCTGGAGGCCGGACGTGGCGAGGTCGCCCTTGGCGGCGTCCTGGACCGCCTGCTGGAACTTCTGGCGGTCGAGGTTGAGTTCCTCGATCGTCAGCGTCCCGACGATCGAGCGGAGCGAACCCTCGAGGACGTTCTTGACGATCGAGTCGACCTCGGCCTCCTGGGCGTCGAGGAAGCGCTCGGCGGCGTTCCGGATCGACTCGTCGTCGGCGCCGATCTTGAACGTCGCGACGCCCTGGACGGCGACCTTGATGCCCTGCCGGGAGACGGCGTCGGCGAGGCTGACGTTGATCTGCCGGGCGGTCAGCTTGAGCTTGCCGATCTTGTGGAAGAGCGGGAGGACGACGATGCCCTGGCCGCGGACGACCTTGAGGCCGGCCTCGCCGCCGCCGAGCGGCGCCGCGCGGCCCGATCGGATCAGCGCCTCGTTCGCGCCGGCCACGCGGTAGCGGCTGCCGAGGTAGGCAACGATCAGGACGAGGATGACGATGACGAAGAAGACCGGCAGGGCCCCTCCGCCGATGAACTCGAGGATCCTATCCACGGTCGATCTCTCCCTCCGCGGCTCCGGCCGCATCCGTTGACGACTGGCCACCGGGCGCCGCCGGCGCGGGACCGCCGGACCCCGCCGGCCGCAGCGGGGCGACGATCAGCGCGGTACCCGCGGCACCGGTGATCCGGACGACCGCGCCGGCCGGGACGTCGACGTCGGCCGTCGCCGAGAACTCGTGGGTCTGGCCTTCGGCCTTGACGTGGATGCTGCCGAAGCGGCCGGCGGGGATGCCGACGGCGACGAGCGCGTCGCGGCCGACGAGGTCCGACGTGGAGAAGGGTTTCGCGCCCTCCGCCCGGCGGAGGACGTTGAACAGGACGTAGGCGATCAGGAAGCCGACGCCGCCGAAGGCCACGCCGACTGCCGCGGCGCCGGCCCCGTGGACGTCGAGGGTCCGGGTCGCGAAGAGGCCGCCCACCCCGAACATCGAGACGAACGAGAGGAGGAGCGGCATGAGCGACACGCCGCCGATGTCGAAGCCGATGTTCAGGAAGTCGAGCAGTCCGCCGAGGATGTCGTCCACGAGGACCGTGATGAGGAGCAGTCCGCCGCCGACGATCAGGCAGACGATGAACACGAAGTCTTCGACCGGGATCTCGAACATCGACCCTCCCCTTCCGGCGGCGCCCCTCGCCGAAGCCGTCGTGGACCGCGCCGGCCGCCGCGATCGAAGGATACGACGCGGCCGGTCGGGCGACGAGACGATCGAGTCCGCTCGTGGTGCCTTCCGGCCATCCGGCCGGGCAGCCCGATGTCAGTCGGTCGGGCCGAAGAGGAGCGACAGCCAGGACTCGAGGGGCGTGACCCGGGCCTCCTCGGCGCCGAGCCGGACAGATGCCGAGCCGGGCGCGTTCGGGCCGGGATCGGGCACCGACGGGTCGAGCGTGAAGGGAATCTCCTGGGCGGTCCCGATTCGGTAGCCCCTGGCCTGCTGGGCGACGTAGACCGGGCGCTCGATCAGGCGGAACTCCGCTTCGAGCGCCTCGATCTCGGCCGTGAGGCTGGCGTTCTCAGCTGCGATCTGGTCCGCCCGGGTCGCGGCCGACGAGGCCTCGGCCGCCTGGCGAGCGAACACGACGACGATCCACGCGGCGACCAGCGCGGCCGCAACCCACCCGACGTGGCGTCGCTTGATCCCGGCGATCGAAAGCGACGTCAGATCGACGCCGTCCGCGGCGATCGCCGCCACCACGGGATCCGGGATCTGCGTGTCCGGTGCGCCGTACGTCTCGTCGTCCGGCGGCGCCTCGTCCGCGGGGCGCGCGACGGCCACCCGAGCCCACGACGACTTGGCGGTCCCGGGCGTCTCGAGCGGCGGAGGCACGCGTCGGTCGTCGGCCACGTTCGCGTGAGGGTAGCTGCCCGCAGCTGACGTGTCAAACCGTGCGGCGTGACAGACAAGGTGACACGAGGGACGCCGACGCTCCTGCTAGACTGCGTTGAATTCGCACGTCTGTTCGGTTTGGAGTTGACGATGCGCACGTACGCCCCCGCCGCCACCGAAACGGTCCTGGGCCGTCTCCTCGAGGAGCCTTCGCTGGCGCGGGGCGTCGTCCACCACGAGGTGCTGCCGGCCCGCGAAGCGGAACACGGCGAATGGCCGGACTGGCTCGACCCGCGGATCGTCGGAGGCCTCGCCTCCCGCGGCGTTGAGCGGCCGTACGTCCATCAGGCCGAGGCGATCGAGGCGGTCCACCGCGGCGAGGATGTCGTGGTCGTCACGCCCACCGCGTCGGGCAAGACGCTCTGCTACGCGTTGCCGATCCTCCAGGCGATCGCCGAGGATCCCTCGTCGCGGGCCCTCTGCCTCTTTCCGACGAAGGCGCTCGGCCAGGACCAGGTCGCCGAGTTCATGGGCCTGACGAAGCTGGCCGGCCTCGAGGTCAGCGCCGCGACCTACGACGGCGACACGCCGGCCCCCATCCGGTCCGCCGTCCGCAAGGCCGGACAGGTCGTCGTGACGAACCCGGACATGCTCAACTCGGCGATCCTGCCCCACCACACGAAATGGTTCCAGCTGTTCGAGCAGCTGCGGGTGATCGTCGTCGACGAGCTGCACACGTATCGCGGCGTCTTCGGCAGCCACGTCGCGAACGTGCTCCGGCGGCTGCTCCGGCTCTGCGCCCACTACGGCTCGAAGCCGGTCATCGTCTGCTGCTCCGCGACGATCGGCAACCCGCTCGAGCTCGCCGCGACGCTGACCGGGCGGCCGGCCCGGCTCGTCGACCGCAACGGCGCGCCGACCGGGGAGCGGCACATCCTGCTGGTCGATCCGCCGATCATCGACGCGGCGACCGGCGCCCGCGGGTCCGCCCTGACGCTGGCCCAGCGCTGGGCGCTTCCGTTCCTGCGGGCCGGCCGCCAGACGATCGTGTTCGGGCGCTCGCGCGTCGCCGTCGAGGTCCTCCTCACCGGTCTGCGCGAATCGCTCCGGGAGAGCTACGGGCCGCGGACGCGCGTCCGCGGCTATCGCGGCGGCTACCTGCCGATGGAGCGCCGCTCGATCGAGCAGGGCCTGCGCGACGGCGAGGTCCTCGGCGTCGTCAGCACGAACGCGCTCGAGCTCGGGGTCGACATCGGCCGGCTCGACGTCGCGGTCCTCGCCGGCTATCCCGGCTCGATCGCCGGGACCTGGCAGCAGATGGGGCGGGCCGGCCGACGAAACGACGTCAGCGTGGCGATCGTCGTCGCGTCGCCGGCCCCGGTCGACCAGTACGTCATCCATCACCCGGAGTTCCTGCTCGGCGGCCGGCCCGAGGAGGCCCGCCTCGACCCCGACAACCTCCACGTCCTGCTGGCCCACCTCCGGGCGGCGACGTTCGAGCGGCCGTTCGAGCCCGGCGAGGTCTTCGGGCCGGGACCGGTCGACGACCTCCTCGCCTTCCTCGCCGAGTCGGGCCACGTCCGCGAGGCGGCCGACGGACGTTGGTACTGGAGCTCGGAGAACTTCCCCGCGTCCGAGATCTCGCTGCGGGCGGCGGCACCGGAGAACGTCGTGATCATCGACACGTCGCCGGACCGGCCGCGGGTCCTCGGCGAGGTCGACCTCTTCTCGGCCCAGGTCCTCGTCCACGACCACGCGATCTATCTCCACGAGTCGGCCCAGTACCACGTCGACAAGCTCGACTGGGGCGAACGCAAGGCCTACGTCCACCGGATCGATGCGGACCACTACACCTACGCCAACCGGGCGGTGACGCTCAAGCCGCTCGACGTCTTCGCCGAGGCGGCGGCGATCGGCGGACGGAAGCTCCATGGGGAGGTGATGGTCGCCAGCCTCGTCACGCTCTACAAGAAGCTCAAATTCGTGACCGACGAGAACGTCGGTTGGGGCCCGGTCGACCTGCCCGAGCTGGAGCTCCAGACGACGGCGTACTGGCTCACGGCCGAAGGTGCCGCCGCGGGCTGGCGGCGGGACGAGCTCGACGTCGCCCTCCTCGGCGCCGGGCGGGCGCTCCAGGCCGTCGCGAGCGTCCTGCTGATGGTCGACCCGCGCGACCTGGGCCTCGTCAGCCAGGTCCGCTCGCCGCACAGCGAGTCGCCGACGATCTACCTCTACGAGGCGATGCCGGGCGGGGTCGGGCTCAGCGAGCGACTCTTCGCCCGCCACGACGAGCTCGTCGTCGGCGCCGCCGAGCTGATCGGGGCCTGCTCGTGCGAGGCGGGCTGCCCGGCCTGCACGGGGCCTCGTCTCGAGCCGCACGTCAACTCGAAGGCGCTCGCCCTCCGGCTGCTGGCGGAGCTGGGAGCCGGCGCGGCGGTCGCGGCGTGAGCGGGGCGACGCTCGAGCGCCGCCTTGCGAACTTCCGCCGAGAGGTCGCCGCGACGATCCCCGCCGGACCGGACCCTGCCCGCTCGCGCGAGCTCGCGGAGCGGATGGCCGCGGCCGTCGACGGCGAGGTGCTCCTCGACGGCCTCGGGGCGATCGTTCGTTGCGAGCCCCTGACGGTCGTCCTGCCGGTCGATCGCGAGCGGCTGGCCGGGTTGCCGGGCCAGCCGCCGGCGGACGCTCCCCTGCTCTGTCTCGACACCGAGACGACCGGCCTGGCCACGGCGGCGGGGACCGTCGCGTGGCTCGTCGGGCTCGGCTGGTGGGAGGGCGACCGGTTTCGCCAGACCCAGCTGCTGCTGCCGGACCACTCCGACGAGCCGGCGCTGCTGGCCAGGATCGCGGCCCACCTGCCCCGCGACGCCTGGCTCGTGACGTACAACGGCCGGGGCTTCGACTGGCCGCTGCTCACGACCCGCTACCGGATGAACTTTCACGATCCGCCGCCCCACGCCGGGCACCTCGACCTGCTGCCGTTCGTCCGGCGGGTTTTCCGCCACCGGATGGTCGACGCCCGGTTGCGGACCGTCGAGACGACGCTCCTCGGCGTCGTTCGTCACGAGGACGTCGAGGGTTGGGAGATCCCGTCGCGCTACCACGAGTTCCTGCGAGGCGGCCCCGCCGAGCCGCTTGCCGACGTCGTCCGCCACAACCGGGAGGACGTCCGCTCGCTGGGTCGGCTCGTCGCCGACGTCGACGTCCGCTTCGGGAGTCCGGCCGGCCGGCCCGACGGCCATCCCGGCGACCTCGCCGGGCTCGCTCGAGCGTACGCTCGGGAGCGCCGGCTCGATGAGGCGCTGACGCTCGTGGAGACGGCCCTCGCCGGCATCCGCCCTGGCCGGCGTCTCGGCGACGCGGCGGACGCGGACGACGAGGCGTGGTGGGCGCCGCTGGCGCCGGTCGACTTCGGCGGCCGTCGGCCGCGGCCCTCGGAGGCGCCGCTCGCGGCGGCCCGCCTCGACTCGCCGTGGACCGAGGAGCGGATCCTCGTCGAACGGGCCCGGCTCCTCCGCCGGCTGGGTCGATTCGCCGCCGCCGAGGCGACGTGGCAGGCGCTCGGTTCCGGAAGCGGTCCGTACGCCGCCCACGCCTGGGTCGAAGTCGCGAAGCTGCGCGAGCACCGCCTCGGCGATCTGCCGGGCGCCTTCGCCGCGGCCGAGCGAGCGCGGATCGTGATCGATCGTCGCCGCAGCCTCGGCCGGATCGATCCCGCTCTCGAGCGCGCCGTCGCCGCGCGCGTGGCCCGGCTCGTCAGGCGGCTGGAGTCGGCGCTGGCGGGCGACCGCCGGGCGTCGTGACGAGCGGCACCCGCGGATCGGCGGCCATCTCCTCCCATGTCCCTCGGACCCAGTCGAGATCCGGATCGAACGAGCAGGCCATCGTTCGCCGGTCGCCGGCGAGGGCGTTCAGGTAGTAGGCATCGTCGCCGTGGGACGCAACGAACGGATGGTAGCCATCGGTTACGAGGACGACGTCCCCGTCGCGGACCTCCCAGAGCGCGTTCCGGGGCGGAAGTCCCCGCTCCGGGCGTCGGTAGAGGCGCTGGATGGCCCAGGCCGCGGGCCGCCGGAACCGGTAGTGGTAGATCTCCTCGAGGACCGCCTCGTGCGGCATTCGGTCCTCGTCATGCTTGTGCGGCGGCCAGCTCGACCAGTTGCCCGAGGGGGTCAGGACCTCGACGACCTCGAGCCGATCGGCCGGAAAGTCTGGCGCAATGACGTGATTGATCTGCCGCGTCGCGTTGCCCGCGCCGCGGACCTCGACGCGGACGTCGTTGGGCGTGACGATGACGGGTGCGCCTGATGCATCGTTGCGGCCGGAGGGCGGCGCCGAAGCGACGGCGATCGTCACCCGGCCGGCTTCCGATCCGGGGATGCCGCGCAGCGCCGCCTCGGTCCCGGCCGGCAGGTACAGCGCCCACGGGAGCCCCGAGAAGACGTCGGCGCGCCCCTCCAGGCGGAGCGTCCGGCCTCCCACGGTTGCCTCCAGCCCGCCGCCACCGAGCACCACGATCGCCCGCTCTTCGCGGCGCGGCCCGGCGTCGGCGACATCGGAGCCGACCGTCTCGACGCGGAACGAGAGATACCGCCACCCCGCCCGCCGCGGTGTCACCGCGATCCTCCCATCGGTGCGCGGTCGCAGCCGGAGCCTCGCAGGCGGCAGTGCGTTGACCAGCGCCTCGTCCGGGGTCCCCGCCGCCGGCGCCGTTCCTGCCGATCTCCGCGGACCGGGCCGTCCGCCCGACCTCACGCCTTCGCGTCCGGGTTGGGCAGGAGCGCGTCGGAGACGTGATGGAGCAGGTCGTGGTACGAGGCGATGAAGGCCCGGAGCGTCCGAACGGTCGGCGGGAAGCCGTCGAACTCCTCGATCGTCAGCCCCTCCGGTTCGAAGGCGCGGACGAAGTCCGGGAAGCGCGCCACGAGCTCCTGCACGTACCGCGGTTCGACGGGCTCGTCCATGCGCGGCCGAACCTCGACCGACGAGGCGTTGAAGCGCCTCTGCCACGCCGACGGCAGTGTGACGACGACGTCGCCGCCGATGAGCTCGGACCAGTGGTAGTGATGACGGATCGCCGCGCCGAGCAACCGCGCCCGGTAGCCGCGTTCTCGGAACAGCCGGTATGCCTGCTTGAACACCGCGACTCCCGACCACGGAATCGCCGCCGGGTCGGCAACGATGCCGTCGCGCTCGACCTGGACTCGCAGCCAGTCCTCGATCCGACCCATCATGATCGTGACCACCGGCCCCATTCGATCGGAGGCCTCGCCGGCGTCTGCCCGACGCCGCAGGCCTCGCTCGATGGCCTCGGCCGCCGTCGTCGCCTGGGCCACCGAGAAGCAGACGGTCGTGTTGACGCTGACGCCGCGGGCCGTCGCCTCCTCGATCGCCTGGATCCCGGCAGAGGTGGCCGGGAACTTGACGATGACGTTTGGGGCGATGCCCGAGAAGTGGACGCCCTGCTCGACCATCTGCTTCGGCGAACGGAAGAAGGTCGGGTTCGTCTGCATCGAGAGCCGGCCCTGCCGACCGGCGTGATCGGCGAAGGCCGGCTCGAGCAGGCGGGCGCCGGCAATCGACATCTCCTCCACGATCGCCCAGGCCAGGTCGACCTCGGTCGCGGTCGACCGTTCGGCGGCGATCGCGCGGACCCGGTCCCGCCACCTGCCCGGATCCTTGTTCCAGACGTCCACGACGATCGTCGGGTTGGCCGTCGCGCCGACCGCGCCGTGCTGGATCGCGTACTCGAGCTCGTCGACCGCACAGGAATCGTTCCAGAGATCGGTCGCCGTCGCGACGGTCTGCTGGAGAGGACTCCGCGTCATCACGTCCATGTCAGGGACCTCCACGTGGATGTTGACGCCCCGCCGGTCGGGCATGACGCGATCGAAGGGACGCGGTTCGGGAGCCCTCGGCGGCCCTTTGACATCGTTGCCGCCAGTGTTACCCTGCGAGTCCGTAATCGATTACATCTTACCCGGGCCGGTCGGTCGCGACCATTCCCCGACCAGTCGGTGGTTCCACGAGGAGCCAGATGCAGCAACAGCCGCGTCGCCGTCTGTCCGGAGCCCAGATCGTCGCCGAATATCTGGTCCGACAGCGTGTGCCGTACGCGGCCGGGATCCCGGGCCACGGCTGCTGGACGCTCGTCGACGCCCTCATCGACCGGGCACACGAGATCGCCACGATCCAGGTGATGCACGAGCAATCGGCCGTGCACCTCGCCGATGGCTACTTCCGGATGAGCGGCCGTCCGATGCTCGCCTTCACGAGTATCGGTCCCGGCCAGGCGAACACGGTTGTCGGGATGGCGACGGCCTACGCAGACTCGACGGCCGTGCTGCTCATGACCGGCTCCGCCCACACGTACATGCGCGGCCACGGTCTCCTCCAGGAGATCGAACGGCGGCACGTCGCCGACAACCCCCGGATCTTCGAGCCGATCGTCAAGGAGTGGTGGCAGCCGTCCCGCGTCGAGGAGCTGCCGTTCGTCCTGCATCGGGCGTGGAACCAGATGGTTTCCGGCCGGCCCGGGCCGGTCCTCCTCGATCTGCCGATGGATGTCCAGGCCGATTCGGCGGAGGTCATCGTGCCCGATCCTGACCAGCGCGAGGCTCGCGGCGGGGTGCGGCCGTCCGTGTCCGACGTCGAGCGGGCTGCCGGCCTCCTGCGCGGCGCAGCGCGGCCGGTCATCGTCGCCGGCGGCGGCGCCATCCTCGCCGATGCGGCCGCCTCGGTCACCGCGCTGGCCGAGCGGCTCGGAGCCCCGGTCGTGACGACCTGGCAGGGCAAGGGCACGATCGACGAGACGCACGAGCTGGCCGGGCTGACGATCGGCGACACGGCGTCCTCGTGCGGAAACCGGCTGGCGGGGACCGCCGACGTGCTTCTCTCGGTCGGCAACCGGTTCACCGACTGGTCGGCCTCATCCTATCGGCGCGGCGTCACATTCGCGATCCCGCCCACGAAGCTCATCCAGATCGACATTGACCCGCGCGAGATCGGCAAGAACTACCCGGTCGAGGTCGCCCTGCCTGGCGACGCACGGGCGGCCGTTGACGACCTCCTCGC
>DASTVH010000354.1:0-3349 GCA_035759195.1 Candidatus Limnocylindrales bacterium | reverse complement strand
CGCCGCCCAACTGCCCTGCGGGTCGGCCACGAAGGCCGGGAGGGTCAGCGTCGTCCCGATCGGCAGGAGACACATCCAGAACAGCACGAGGTGCATGACCGCGTCGTCGATGTACATCAGGAGGAAGTTCCAGCGGTAGGTCGAGACCACGAGGATGTAGAGCACCAGCGCGACCGGTTGCCCACCGATGCCGGTCGCCAGCAGGATCGCGCAAGCGCAGCCGCCCGCGTAGGCAGCTCGCAATCCGCTCAGCGTCATGCCCGCCGGGAAAACGCTCATCCGGGTGAACGGGAACATCCTGCGGAGGAGCGCATGGTCGAGGAGACCGTCGGGTCCGCTGAACAACGGAGCTTCCCGGTATGTTCGCGCGAAATAGGCGAACGCGAGGCATCCGACGAGGAGGCGGACGACGTCCAGGGGCAGCGCAGAGATCGGGGCGGTCAGCGAGGCCCAAGGGCTCACGCGCCGCGGCCCCGGAATGCTGCGGCGACTGTGCGTCTCGCCAGGAGTTGTCCGTACACGACCCGTCACGCCTCCGCGGCGTGAATCAGGGCGTCATCCTACGCCACGGATCGCCTCGGCCGGCGCGCGGTGCGCCCGTCCTACCTGCTCAACGATCCCGAACTCACTCCGCTGTCGGCGCCACATTCGGGTTCACGTGGAAGACGTTGTCGGGGTCCCATTCGCGCTTCAGGGCGGCGAGGCGCGCGAGCTTGGCGTCGCCGTAGATCCGGCGCGATTCCTCGGGGCCGGCATCGGAGTTGCCGTTCGCGTAGGCGCCGAGGGCTCGGTCGGGCTCAACCACACCGAGAACTCGACGGCACCAGTCGGCCATCGCCTCGTCGAGCGCCGGGTCGGTCCAGTTCGCGTCGGTGCTGAGATCGAACGCCGACGATCGACCGGCAAACGCGGTCGCGTCCTCGGGCACGCGGCCGATCGCTCCGCCCAGGGCGGTGACCGAGAAGGTCCCCTCCCCCGGGGCGGTGGCGACGAGCTCGACCAGCTCGTCGAGGGCCTCCCGGCGGACGTCGTTCGCGTTGTGGCTCTTGATGAACGATCGGCTGCCCCAGGCGAACACGAGGTCGTGGGCGACCTGGACGTCGAGGTACGGTGCGCTCCCGATCGTGGCCGTCAGCGGCGTCGGGCCGACGCGCAGCCCGGCCGTGTCCTGCTCGACGTCGTCGGCGGAGCCGCTGTGGTTCCATGCCAGATACACGATCGGCTTGCCCACGAGGTCGTCCGGGTAGGCTGCGCCCGGTCCCGCCCGATCGATGCCGAAGATGAACGACACCGTATCGGGGGCACGCTGCGCGTGGTCGCGGTAGACGTTCCAGACCTCATGGATCTGGCTCGCCGGGAAGGCCAGGACGCCCCGGTGGAGGTCGGGCCCGAACGGGTGGAGCCGGAACTCGAACGCGGTGGCGATGCCGAAGTTCCAGCCGGCGCCGCGCAGGCCCCAGAAGAGCTCGGGCTCGTCGGTCTCGGTGGCGCGGACGAGGCGGCCGTCGGCGGTCACGAGCTCGACGGCGGCCAGGTTGTCGATCGTCAGCCCGAAGTGCCGCTGCAGGCGGCCGACCCCGCCGCCGAGTGTCAGCCCGGCCACGCCCGTGTGACCGACCACCCCGGTCGGGCAGACGAGACCGTGCGCCTGGGCGGCGACGTCGATCTCACCGAGGAGCGCGCCGCCGTTCGACCGGGCGATCCTGGCCTGCGGGTCGACCTCGACGCCGCGCATGGCCGACATGTCGACGCAGAGGCCGCCGTTCGCTCCCGCAAGTCCGGCCGCGCTGTGGCCGCCGGATCGGACGGTGATCTCGAGGTCGTGGTCCCGGGCGAAGCGAACCGCGACGGCGACCTCTTGGGCCGTGGTGGGCCGGACGATCACGGCAGGTCGTCGATCGTGGATCGCGTTCCACAGCCGGCGCGCGTCGTCGTACCCCGCGTCGCCGGGCGTGATGACCTCGCTGCAGGCTCGGCGCAGCTGATCGAGGTGGCGTGGAGCTACGGCACTCGTGTCGACCATGGATTCCCTCAGGGCAGGTTCGGTGGGTCGCGAGGAAGTATGCCGCGAGCGGCGCCGCCGGGAACGGATTCCCGGTGGCGGCCGTATCGGTGCCGTGAAGGGCTGGAGCGTCGCGGTCGTCATGGCGCTGGGCACGCTGACATCGTGTGGCGGCCCGGCGGTCACGCCGGCGTCGTCGCCGGCGGCCACGATCCCCAGGACGCAGTCTCCCGCGCCATCCCGCATCGTCCACGCCGGGGGCACTCCCGTCGCGACGGGCGACCCGATCCAGCTCGCCGACCTGTCCGGGCGGATCGTGTTCGATGACTTCGAGAGCGTCTTCGCGATGGACGTCGACGGGTCGAGTGTCGTCGAGGTCGCGTCCGATCCTGCGGGCCCGGAGTTCGATGGAGCGTGGTCGCCCGACGGCGAGCGGATCGTCTACCGCGAGTCGACGCGCGGGATCAACGAGGACGACGAGATCTTCGTCGTCGCCGCGGACGGCTCCGAACGGCGGAACATCACGCACGACCCGGCCAACGACTGGGGTCCCGACTGGTCACCCGACGGCACGACGATCGCCTTCAACTCGGACCGCGACGGCGGTCGGCTGCGCGGCTATCTCGTCGAACCGGATGGCTCGAATCTCCGCCCGCTCGACATCGATGCGTGGGTCGAGTACCCGTCGTTCTCGCCGGACGGCACGCGGATCGCGTTCATGGGCCACGACGGCGGCGACTACGAGATCTACGTCGCCGACCTCGACAACGGCGCGACCGAGCAGTTGACCGACAGCCCGGGCGACGACGGCTGGCCGGCATGGTCGCCCGAGGGCTCGACCATCGCCTTCACCTCGGAGCGGGACGATTGCGCCTTCCGCGCGCCGGACGAGGACTGCTGGCGAACCGAGCCCGACGACGAGCATCGTGACACCTGGATCATGCACGTGGATGGCTCCGATCAGCGGAGGGTGTCGGCCGAGACGGGCCAGTTCGTCGCCTGGTCGCCCGACGGCCGCTACCTGCTGATCTCGGGCCGCGCGCTGTACGTCGTCGGCCTCGACGGCACGGGCCGGCTCGAGCTCCGCGCAGACGGCATCAGCCTTCCGCTCGGCGGGATCCCCGACTGGCGGTGATCTGCCCGGCCACGAGCGCTGGGCCGTTCCTCGAGCGACCCCGGCACCGAGCCGAGGTCGCTCGCAGCGGATCGACGATGGTCAGTCGCCGATCCCGCCGTCCGGCTCGACCGGGAGGACGACCTCGCCGCCGATCCCACCGTCCGGCTCGACGGGGAGGACGACATCACCGCCCGTGGGCGCCGCGGGGTCTTTCGGGGAGTTGGCATAGG
>DASTVH010000353.1:0-2693 GCA_035759195.1 Candidatus Limnocylindrales bacterium | reverse complement strand
TGGCGGCGCGCTACGGACTCAGGCGCGGCGTCGTCCTGGGCGCGACCGTGGGCCGGACCGTCGTCCTGGCGTCACGCGGCGCGGTCGACGTGCCGACGAAAGCGGTCGAGACCGACGCCGTCGTCGAGCTGGCGTGGGCTCGCCGCGGGCTGCTGGCGGTCAAGCGTCTCGATCCGGCTCGCAACCCGGTCCTCACGACCCTCCTGCCGAACGGCCGCAACCTCCTGATCTCGCCGCTCGTCGCCGACGGCCGGCCGCTCGGGGCCGTCATCGTCGAGTACCGTCCGCGCCTTGGTCTCGGCGTCGAGCGGCGAGTCGCCTCGGTCCTGGCCCAGCTCTCCGCGATGGCCGCCCTCAATCTGCGCAACGCGGTCCTCCTGCGCCACGTCCAGGACCTCGCCGAACGCGACTCCCTGACCGGCGCGGCCAACCGGCGCACGTTCGAGGTCACGCTCGAGCGCGTCCTGGCCACCCGGCCGGAGCCTGCGCCGCGTCACGAACCCGTCACCGCGGTGCTCTTCATCGACCTCGACGACTTCAAGGTCGTGAACGATACGCTCGGCCATGCCGCCGGCGACGCCCTCCTCGTTGCAGTGACCGAGCGCATCTCGGCGTCGGTCCGTGACGACGACCTGGTCGCCCGTCTCGGCGGCGACGAGTTCGCCGTCCTGACCGCGGACTCGGCCGATCTCAAGCGGTCGGTCGCGATGGCGGAGCGGCTCGTCCGCGAGCTGCGCGCGCCGTACTTCATCGGCGGCAGGCAGGTGGCGGTGACCGCCAGCATCGGCATCGCCGGCGCCCACGGCGACGTCGATCCGAGCTCTGACGTGGTCCGCAACGCCGACGTGGCGATGTACATGGCGAAGGCCAACGGCAAGGCCGCCTACGCGATCTTCGACCCGGGCATGCACGCGGTCATCCGGGATCGCCACGAGCTGGGTTCGCAGCTCCAGGCGGCGGTCGAGCTGGGGCAGTTGCGTGTGGTCTACCAGCCGATCGTTTCGCTCGAGAGCGGCGAGCGGGCCGGCGTCGAGGCGCTCGTTCGCTGGGAGCACCCGGAGCGGGGACTCATCGCGCCCGGCGACTTCATCGAGATCGCCGAGGAGAATGGCGCGATCCTGCCGATCGGCCGCTGGGTCCTCGGCCAGGCCTGCCGCGACGCGGTCGCCTGGAGCCTAAACTCGGGACCGCTCGCACTCTGCGTCAACGTCTCCGCCCGCGAGATCCAGCAGCCCGACTTCGTCGCATCCGTCGCCGCCGCCCTCGTCGACGCCGGCATGGCGGCCGAACGACTCAGCATCGAGATCACCGAGACCGCCGTGCTCAAGGCCACGCCGACCACGATCGCCACGCTCGAGGCGCTCCGCCGGATGGGCGTGAAGGTCGTGATCGACGACTTCGGAACCGGGTACTTCTCCCTCAGCCACCTCCGCCAGTTCCCGGTAGACGTGCTCAAGGTGGCTCGCGAGTTCGTCCAGGTGGCGGAGGGCGACTCGCGCTCGGTTGCCCTCGCCGGCGCGATCGTGGCGATGAGCCAGTCGCTCGGGATCGTGACCGTCGCCGAGGGGATCGAGGACCCTGAGCAGGCGGCCCGGATGCGGGATCTGGGCTGTACGTTCGGACAGGGCTACTGGTTCTCCCGGCCGATGCCCGCCGCCGACGTCGCGCCGGTCGTTCCCGATCGACGCCTGACGGACGAACCGGCTGCTCGCCGGCGCCGCACCCGCCTCGTCCCGGGCATTGCGAGCGGGGCCACCGGCTGAACGGAGAGCCGGACTTGCGCGCCCCGCCCGAGCCCCGCCGGCCCAGGGCGACCGGCCCACGACCTCCTCGGGCCCTCAGGCGACCTCGGTCAGGCGGCCCGTCTCGACGTCGAAGACGAGCCCGTGGATCGGGACGCGGCGGACCCACGGGTGACCGCGCAGGATCGCGACCTGCTCGGCGACGAACTCTTCGACTGCGTCGAACGCACCGAAGTCGACGGCGATGTCGACGCCGCTGCGGGCCGCCAGCCGGGCGCGCAGGGCGGGCTCGTCGGCTCGCTCGAGACCGCACCGGGTGTGGCCGATGACGATGATCTCGTCGGTTCCGAGCAGCTCCTGGCTGACGATGATCGAACGGATCGCGTCGTCCGACGCCCGGCCGCCGGCGTTGCGGACGATGTGGGCGTCGCCCGTCCGCAGGCCGAGCGCCTCCTCGACGTCGAGCCGGGCGTCCATGCAGGCGAGGACGAGGATGCCCGAGAGCGGCGCGGCCGTCAGCGCCGAACGATCGAACGCCTCGACATAGCGCGCGTTCTCGGCAAGGATCCGCTCGTATTCCGATGACGGTCGGTCCGGTCCCGTCACCGCCTCAGGCCGGCGTACCGGATGAGCCTCCGCCGCGCCCGTAGCGGTCGAGGACCTCGCCGATCGTCAGCTGGCCGTAGCGCTCGCCGAGCTCGTCCTTGGCGATTCGCCACATCGTGCGGAGCGGCCGCGGGCCGGCCCGGTCGAGCTCTGCGAGACGGAGCGCCCCGAACCGCTCGATGCCGGGGATCGCCTGGAGGTCGCGCGCGAGTCGCTGGGCGGCCGCGTTGACGGTCGTGTCGCGCGAGACCGGCGGTTCGGAGGCGGCTTCGGCGGGCCGCCGTCCGAGCGCCGTCGCGGTCGCCTCGCGAGCCCGTCGCATGGCCTCGTCCGCGCGGGCCATCG
>DASTVH010000352.1:0-6402 GCA_035759195.1 Candidatus Limnocylindrales bacterium | reverse complement strand
CATGGCGGCCAGCGTTCGCGCCCCTTCCTCCGTGCGGCCGGCGTCCCCTCGGGCCAGGACGTCGACGAAGCCACCGAGCACGGTGAGCGGGGACCGCAGCTCGTGCGACGCGTCCGCCGCGAACTGGCGCTGCGATCGCAGCGAGGCCTCGACGCGCTCGACCATCTCGTCGAAGGCCCGCCCGAGGCGTCCGATCTCGCCGTTTCCGTCGGGCAGATGGGCCCGTGCCGAGAGGTCGCCGGCGGCCACGCGATCGGCGGCGGTCGCCACAGCCTCCAGCGGCCGCAGGCCGATGCTCGTGACGAACCAGGCAATCGCCACGGCGGCAGCGAGGATGCCGATCCCGAGAGTGAGCAGCGTCGTCCGGAGCTCGGTCAGCTCGGCATCGACCGGCGCGAGTGAGACGGCGAGCTGGGCGACGGCGTTGGACGACGCGGCCGTGGTCGCTCCCGTGCCGTTGCCGGCGCCGCCATTCCCGGCGTTGCCTTTCGCGTTCCCGAGGCCGCGTCCGGGAGGCGGCCCCTTGTCATCCGGTCGGCCCCGATCCTCGGGCGGCCCGCCCGTCGTCCGAACCTGCACGGGCACGGCGACGACGAGCACCCGGTCGGCCTCCGGACCCGCGGGCAGGACCGCCTCGACGGCCTCCCCGCTCGCGATGACGGACGCGTATCGAGCCGGATCGAGGCGGGCATCCACGACGGACGGATGCGCCCCGTTCGCCTGTGTCGCGAGCGTCGCGCCCGTTCCGTCGAGGACCACGACCGCGGTTTCCTGACCGCCCAGGACCGCCGCGAGGTCGCCGGCCGCGAGGTCGGTTGCGGTCACTCCGCGCCGCCCACCGGACTCGGACGCGATGAACCCGGCTTCGATCTCCAGCCGGTCGGCGGTGCTCCGGATCAGGCCGCGCTCGACGATGGCCCCGGCGAGCGCGAGGACGAGCCCGAGCATGAGCGCGAGGACCAGCGCGAACGCGACGCCGAGGCGCCAGCGAAGCGAGCCGACGCGCCGCGGCCGGGCCGCGGGATCGGCTGGAGCGGACGCCGTCGCGGTCGTCATGCCGGCTCACGCAGGGCGTACCCGGCGCCGCGGTACGTGTGGATGACGTCCGGCTCACCGAGCTTTCGGCGGAGGTATCCGACGTAGACCTCGACGAGGTTGTCGTCGAAGGCGTAACCCCACAATCGATCGAGGATCGACTCCTTGGAGAGGACGCGTCCGGGGTTGCGCAGGAAGAGCTCGAGCAGCTCGAACTCACGGGCGGTGAGCTCGATCGCGCGATCCCCGCGGCGGACGTCTCGTGAGCGCGGGTCGAGGGTCAGATCGGCGAGCTTCAGGACCGCGTCGCGGTCGGCCGCGGTGGGCTGACGGCGGAGGTGCGCCTTCACCCGGGCGAGGAGCTCGGCGAAGTGGAATGGCTTGGCGACGTAGTCGTCGGCGCCGAGGTCGAGGCCTCGAACGCGGTCCTCCACGTCACCGCGTGCGGTCAGCATGACGACCGGAACCTGGCTTTCCGCTCGGATCTGGGACAGGAGCTCGAAGCCGCTCCGGTCGGGCAGGCCGACGTCGACGATCACGAGGTCAGGCGCCCGGTCGCGGACCCGGGCCAGGCCCGCGCTCGCCGTTGCCGCATCGATCACGTCGAACCCCTCGGGTTCGAGCCCGATCCGGACGAACTCGACGATCCCCGGCTCGTCGTCGACGATCAGCACGCGGCGCGGCGGCATCCCGGCTCCGTCGCTGGCCGGCACGTCGTCCCTGGCTGGTCCGGGATCCTGGGTCGTCATGGCGCCATTGCACGCCGATCGGGCCACCGGCGCAAGCACCGCAAGGTCCCGGGCCCCGCGCCACGCATGTGCCACCGGCGATTCTCAGCAAACCCTCAGCGGCTGCGGGGAGCCGTGCGGCTACGCTTGAACGAGCGCAGGCCCGTCCTGCGATCTCGAAGGACGCGAGGAACCGACGATGTCACGCCGCCCGATCCTCATCGTGGTCGCCCTGGCCGCTCTCGTGGCGCTCGCGGCGCTGCCGGCCATCGCGGCCGACCCGTCGCCGTCCGCGAGCGTGCCGCCCGGTCGCGTCGACAAGCCGCCGAACCCCGGCAAGGGCCCGAAGGGTCCGAAAGCCGAGAAAGTCGCCGTGACGGTGTCCGGCACGGTTGCCGCCAGTACGGACGCCGACGGACGGGCCGTCTACACGCTGCGGAGCGGATCGACGACCTGGACCCTCGACGGCGGCCCGGCCTGGTTCTACGGCGACGACCATCCGCTGAAGGCCTACGTGGGCAAGCGGGTGACGGTCGTCGGTCGCCACGCCGCCGGCTCCACCGAGCTCGACGTCGAGACCGTCGACGGCGCGACGCTGCGCGAACCGGGCAAGCCACCGTGGGCCGGCGGCTGGAAGGTCGTCGGGGAGCGACACCCGGGCTGGTCGGCGGAGAAGGCCGAACGATTCAAGGCGAAGTTCGGCGACTGCTTCCCGCCCGACCAGTGCAAGGTCAAGCCGGGAGCCTCCGCCGCTCCCTGAGCGCTGCGCCCAAAGCCCACGCGCCTCCGCCGCAGGACGTCCGGCCCAGCCCGCGCCCGCCACCGACGTGGTGCGGCCCGCCGCATCCGTACTCGACGGCGCGGCGGGCGACGCATGAGCCCGGGTGGCCTCTTCGCCGGAACCGGTCCGGACGGTGGGGACGGGCCCTCGCGGTCGCCGGCGGTCACGAAGGTGCCTCGTCGGCACCTCCCTGACACCCGGCGCGTCACGTGGTTCCGCACACAGCCTCGGGCTCGCCCCTAGCCTAACGGTCGGCAGTCCGGCGGTCCACAGGTCCGGCGGCCCGAATCGGTCGTGGTATGCTGCCCGACCCTTCGCCCTGAGGACCGGATGACGCACCCGCCTGCGGCCCGCCAGATCTCGCTGGACCTCGTCCCGGACTTGCCGGCGCTGCCGATCGCTGCCGAGTGGAAGGAACAGCAGCGGTTGTGGGGGCACTCGTTCCACCCGATGTGCTCGTACCTGGCGAGTTTCCCGGCCGCGCTGGCCCACGCCTTCGTGGCCCGCTACTCGCGGCGCGGCGACGTCGTCCTCGACCCGTTCTCGGGCCGCGGCACGACCCCGCTGCAGGCATCGGCCGAAGGCCGCATCGGCGTCGGCAACGACCTCAACCCGTTCGCCCATCTCCTGACCGCCGCGAAGGTCGAGCCGGCATCGCCGGCGGAAGCCCGCACGCGCCTCACCTCGTTGCGCCTCGCCTGGGCGGCGGAGGCCGATGCGTGGCTGAGTCTCGCCGAAGCCGTGGTCGCCCGCCCGGGAGCCGACGACGTGCGGGTTCCCGCCGCCGGCTCGATGCCGCCTCCGGATGCCGCCGCCGAACCGGTCCCCGCCGAGGTCGCGGTCGCATTCCACCCGCGGACACTCGGCCAGCTCCTCATGGTGCGGAACGCCCTCGACCTCACCGACCGGACCGACCGCTTCCTGGCGGCCGCCCTGACCGGCATCCTCCACGGCAAGAGCGCGTCGTACCTGTCCGAGATCATGCCGAACACGTTCAGCATGGCTCCCCGCTACGTCCGGGCGTTCGCCGCCCGGACCGGCTTCCACTCGCCGGAACGAGAGGTCTTCGACTGCCTCGAGCTCAAGCTCGGACGGCTCCAGCGCCAGGCGCCGCCGGCCGCTCCGGGCGTCGCGCTCCTCGGTGACGCCCGCGACGTCGCGCCGAGGGCCCAGGCCGCCCTCCGCAATCGCGGCCTGCCCGACCGGGCCCGGCTCGTCGTCACCTCGCCGCCGTACCTTCGGGTCGTCAAGTACGGCTATTACAACTGGCTGCGGACCTGGTTCCTCGGGTTCGACGCCCGCGAGATCGACGCGACGCTCGACGACGCCCACCACCGCGAACCGTACCTGCTGTTCCTGCGCGACGTGCTCGCCGGGCTCCGGCCGGTCCTCACCGACGACGCGGTCGTCGTCCTCGTCATCGGCGACGTCGAGTACGACCGGGGACGGCCGTTGGCCGGCGCCGTCGGCCTCGCCGAGCGGGTCTGGGAGGCCGCGGCCGAACCGGAGGGCTACCGCCTCGCCGGCGTCGCCCTGGACGACGTCGCGGCCCATCGCAAGATGACGAAGCTCTGGGGCAGCGAGGCCGGACGGGCGACGAAGACCGACCGGATCCTCGTTCTCGGCGCGACTGAGCCCGGTCGCCGGCGTGCCCTCGCGGGGGCCGCCACGCCGGTCGACTGGACCTGGCCGCCTCAGGGCCTGCGCGCGCTCTGAGGCCGATCGCGGCGTTCGGGCCGCACGTCACCCGCGAACGGGACGCCCGACCCGGGCCCTCGCGGCCTCCGGCGGGTACGATGACGCCTCCGTGAAGAAGCGCCCGCACCCGATCGGTCCGGCCCGTCGCCGTCGCGCCCGCAATGTCGTGGGAGCACTTGCGCTGGGCCCGGTCGTCGTCCTCTCTCTGCTGCTGGCCGGCCCGGTCCTCGCCGCCGACATCCCCCGCCTGTCGGGCCCGGTGACCGACCAGACCGGGGTCCTCGACGGCCGGGTCGACGAGATCGAAGCGGCGCTGGAGGACCTTCGCGACGAGCACGGGGTCCAGCTCTTCGTGCTCTACGTCCCAACCACCGACGAGCTGACCGCGGAGGAGTTCGTCGACCAGACCGCGTTCAACAACTCCCTCGGCGTGGACGACGCGCTGGTGCTGGTCGCGATCGAGGACCGGACCGACCAGATCTGGGTCGCCGACGGGCTCGACGAGATCACGGACGACGAGCTCGACGCGATCATCGCCGACGTCCTCGAGCCACGACTCGGCGACGGCGACTTCGCCGGCGCGGCGATCGCGACCGCGGAGGCGCTCGGCGAGGCCGCCTCGACCGAACCCGCCTCGGCCCCGCCCGCCACGCCCGGACCGGTCGTCACCCCTCCCCCCGGCGGCACGGTCGGCGACGGTGACGGCGGCGGCGGGATCCTGGGCTGGCTGCTCGTCGGGGGCGGGATCGTCGTGCTGCTCGTCGTCGGCGTGCGCTGGATCGGCAGCACGTTGACCCAGCGCCGGGAGGCGGAGGAGCGCGACCGGCGGACGGGCCGCCTCGCCCGCGAGGCGAACGCGCTGCTCGTCGAGACCGACGAGCGGATCCGGACCGCGCGCCAGGAGATCGACTACGTCGAAGCGGCGTACGGCACGAACGAGACCGCGCCGCTCCGGACGGCCGTCGGCGACGCGCAGCAGCAGCTCCGAGCCGCGTTCGAGATCCGCCAGCGACTCGACGACGCCGAGCCCGAGGACCCCCCGACGCGAGAGGCGATGCTGACCGAGATCGTCGAGCGCTGCCGGGCGGCCCAGGCGGCCCTCGACCGCGAAGCCCAGCGGATCCAGCAGCTGCGCGACCTGGAGCGCGACGCCCCGACCGTCCTCAGCGAACTCGTCCCTCGGATCGAGGCCGTCGAGGCCCGGCGGCCCGCGGTCGACGCGGCCATGGCCGAGCTCGAGCGCATCGCCCCGGCCGCCGCCGCGCCGATCCGGGGCAACCTCGCCGAGGCGAGCAAGGGCCTCGCCGGCGCCCGAGCCGCGATCGATGCCGGGCTGGCGGCCCTGGCCCGCGACGATCGGCGGACAGCCGCCCAGCAGGCCCGGACCGCGATCGTCGGCGTCGACGGCGCGACGACGCTCTTCGACGCGGTCGAGAAGGGGCTTGCGGGCGCTCGCGAGGCGCTGGCCCGGGTCCCCGGGGAGCTCGAGGCCGCGGCCACCGGGCTGGCGGAGGCGGCCGCGGCGATGGCCGGCTCGGCCAACCCGACCCATCGCGATCGACTGGCGGCCGCCGAGGAGGCACTGCGGGCCGCCCGGGCGGCGGCCGACGGCGGCGACCCCGTCGTCGCCCTGCGGGCGGCGACCGAGGCCCACCGGGTCGCAGACGAGGCCGAGGCGGCGATCCGCCAGGCCGTCCTCGAGCGGAACCGGCTGCTCGCCTCCGCCGATGCGTCCCTTGCGGCCGCGCGGGCCGACATCGACCGGGCGGCGGACTTCATCGCGGCCCGCCGGACCGGCGTCGGCCGAACCGCGCGAACCCGCCTCGCCGAGGCCGAGCGCCACTTCGAGGCGGCATTCGCGGCCCGTGACTCGGACCCCCAGTCGGCGATCGCCACCGCGCGTCGCGCCGAGCAGCTCGCGGAGCAGGCGTACGGCCTTGCAGACCGCGACTTCAGCGACTGGGATGGCGGCGGGTTCGGCGGCCCGGGCCTGCCCCGGGGCGGCGGGTCGGAGGTCATGGGCGCCGTGCTCGGCGGCATCCTCGGCGGGATCCTGTCGGGCGGCGGCCGCGGCGGGGGCGGCTGGGGCGGCTCGCCCTGGGGTTCGCAGGGCCCGTTCGGCGGCGGTGGCGGCTGGGGCGGCGGCCGCTCGCGAGGCGG